>JALZDV010000390.1 GCA_030862345.1 Actinomycetota bacterium
CCATCATGCTGCCTTGAACCGTCGCCGGGTCGAACTTCCAGGTCTTGGTCGGATGGTGCAGCCGGATCGCTCGGACTGGTCCCGCGGACGGCTCCACCACGAACAGATTCGCCGGGCCCGGACGACGTTGCACGGTCACCTGGTAATAGATCAGGTCGCTGGGCTGCATCCTGTATTGCCCCCTCTATCGCTCGTGCGAACCTCGATGCAATCTCGCTGGAGAATCCAGCCCCCAGTAGATGCTCGGTGACCGTGAGGCCTTCCCGGGCAAGCTGGGTACGGTAGTGGCGCGCCATCTCGTTGTGCTTGCGGAAGTAACGCTCCGGGCTATTGTCGATTGGCCGCGTGTCTACCGGCGGCGCGAAGGTCGACGTGTCGGGAATCTGGCGATCGATCCCGGACTCCATGTTGGTCTTCAGGATGTTGGCGAAAGCCTCGACCCGCACAGCCACCGCGACGCCAGGGAGCCGGAGCACCTGATAGTCGGGGTGGGTGAGGTCGGACAAGTCGAGTGAGGTCTCGGTGGGGAACTGCACCTCCATTCGCTGGCCGGTCGGGGTGGTCAGCGTGATGTTCAGGCCGGGGAATCTGTTGCCAGTCCGCCAGTAGTTCTTCGCGGCGGCAACCGCGTAGCCACGGTCGGTGAGGGCGGACAGCAAGGCGCTGACGGTCGGGGCGTAGCTCTGCGCCGGAGTGACCACCGAGAAGCGGACCAGGTCGTCGGTGACTTCGCTGAGGAACTCACTAGCCGTGAGCGGGCTTGTCGCGTTTTCCTTCGCGTAATCCCGAGTAAACGACTCTACGGCCTTGACTCGACACTCGACCTTGGCGAGCCACAGGCCGGGTCCCGGAATGTTGTCGTTGACCTCGTCGAGTATCAACGTGAGGTCGACCAAGGCCTGATCGGCAACGGGTGCGGCGTCTTCGCCAGCCTTGTTGAGCTCTTCGACGGTCTGCGGTTCGTGTTCCTTGAGTTCGCCTACCAAGGTATCCGTCTGGCGGCGCAGCTGGTCAAGGATTACTCGCCGCTGAGCCGCGTACGACGCATCGTTCGGCCCACGTCCTCCGGTCTGGCGGGGACCTAGCTCTGGATCGCCCGTCCGCCTGGTCGCTGGGTCGGCGCTCGCTTCGGAGACGGCATACTGGTTGGCTGCGATCTCGGGCCTGAACTCACCTTCTGGGGACGGGGCCGGGCTGGCCAGGTCGCCGGGTTGCCGGGCAGTGGGCTGAGAGGGGCCGGTGGAGGTAGCGGTCGGCGAGGCCGCCGCCTGCGCCGAATCCGGGCCGGGATCGGGGGCCTGGCCGGGGCGGGATGCTTTGTCGGGGTCGGGGGTTTTGCCGCCGCTTTGCAGTGGTGGGCCTTCCTCGGGTGCGGGTTTGGCCAGCCGGTGGAGTAGTTGTTGGAGGAGGAGTTGTTGGAGTTCGGCGTCTAGGTCGAGGAGGCCGGCGGGGCTGCGGACGGTGAGGTCGGCGGTTTCGGCGAAGCTGGGTTTGGTCTGTGGTCCGGCGGCTGCTATTACGATGACCTGCTGGGGCCAGTTGGCTCGGGCGGTCTCCCACAGTTCGGGGTCGACGTCGGAGGGTCGTTCCCCGAGGACGCCGGATTTCAGGCCTTGACCGGCCTTTTCGTCGCTGCTGGAGTCGCCGCTCCAGACCACCAGGTCCGGCGGCTGGGTCATGTCTCTGAACAACTCTGCCAGGCCGGTGGCTTTGCTGGCCGGCCGGCCGGGGTGGGTCAGGTCGATCACCCCGGCCCCGCCTTGCACGATGAAACCCTCCTCGGTGGCCTTGGCCGTCAGGTCGTCGAGCCATTGCTTGGCCAGGTCCTTGTCGGGGGCGTGGATCGCGTCGTAGGCGGTCATCAGAATCTCGCCGTCGGGGCCGAGTTTGTGGAACGCGACGATCCCGGCGGCTTCATGTTGGGGGGTGTAGTAGTCGCTACGGAACCGGATCAGCTTCTCGGTCCAGTCCCTGGCCATCAGCTCTGGAGCGGCGATCGGCCCGCCCCAGGGCAGTTCGGTCTGCGGGTCGGAGGAATCCTGCGGCGCGCGGAACAGACCCCGCTGCGCACCGAACAGGCCCCGCTGCGAGCCGAACGGGCCCCGCGGGGCGGACGGATCGGTGTGTATGGGCCGGGGCCGTCCGGGTAGTTTCGTCTGCGCGCCGAACAGGCCCTGGACGATGATGCCGTCCCCGGCCACGACACCGAACAGTTCCATCAGCTGCGTCGCGGCCCGCCCGGAGCTCCACCCCGATTGCACGCCGAGGGCAAGGTAGGCGTGCAGGATCGCCGGAGCGCCTTCGAGGAGTTCGGGGTTGGGGATGGTCGACCGGTGCGAGGTCCAGCTCTCATCGATGTCGGTCGTGCGGAACACGTTGCCGCCCGGCCGGACCTGAGCAACGATCCGCTCGAGCACCGCGCTGACCTCAGCCGGGGTGGAGAACTGATACCCCACCGGCTCCCAGTCGGGGTAGTACCACCGCTGGGCCTGCTCATACAGGCCCCGTAGCCGGGTCAGAGCGGCAAGGGCCCGCTCCACGGCCGGCTTGAGCTCCTCGGGATCATGACGGTTCTCCGCGACCCCGACCATCGCCTGCTCATACGCCCGGGCAGCCTCGGCCAGATCCTGCTGCAGGGCCTCGTCCTGGGCCGCGGCCGGTCCCAACTCCAGCGGCTCAACCGCGCCCTCCGCACCGCTCTCACCGGAGATGTCAGCAGCACCGGCCAACGGCGCGTTCACCTGCGCCGAACCCGGATCAGACACCCTGCCCGGATCAGACACCGGCTCCGGGCCGGGATCGGAGGCCCGGCCGCGGCCAGACGCCTTGTCGGGATCAGGGGTCTTGCCACCGCTCTGCACCGGCGGCCCCTCCTCCGGCCCACCCTCGCTCAACTCGTTATCAGAGGCCTGGCCGGGGCCGGATGCCTTGTCGGCATCGGGGGTCTTGCCGCCGCTCTGGGCCAGAGCTAGCTCTGGATCGCTCCTCCGTCTGGCCACTGGTCGTTCGTCTGTTCGCTCAGCACCCGACTGATTACCTTGTAGGCCATCCGGTCCTCGGAGAGGTGCTTCGGCTGCCCGATCGGATCGGTCTTGTCGAGGACCAGGCGGTGATTCAGCTCGGTTTCTGACTTCCCGTACTGGTATTCCACGTGGGTCTCGGTCTCCGACGTTTTCCGGTATAGGACGAACAGTGCCATCGGGGCGTCTCCAATCTTGTAAATTCGCGCGTTCAACCAGCGTTCCGTCGGGCCGACGGACTTCTAGCTCGACTGTCGTGTCGTCAACCTCGGCGTAGCGCTTGGGGTAGACGTCTTCCCACGGAGACTGAACGTTGGCTTTCCGGTGGGCTTCCAGCCGCGGGGTGCCGGATGCCATCTCGGTGAGTTCGGTCAGCTCGTGTTCGAGCATCACGATGTCCTCACGTAGCGGCCGACCTTCGCTCAGCCGAATCCACGCCTCAACCAGGTCTGGGTCGCCATCGAAGGGCCTGAACTCGTACCCGACGACCGTCCAGTCGCCGCCAATCCATTTGTAGATTGCGAGTTCGTGGTCTGCGAAGAAGGCATGCAACTTGATCTGCGCGATCTCGGCTTCGGTGAAGCGTTTGGTCTCGTCGTTGAGTCGCGGCGTCATCGCGGCGATGTCCGCGACATCACTGGGAACGGCCCGGGTCGGATCCGGGCGACCTATAGACCGTATGAGGTCGTAGGCCGCCTCGGCCCATGTGCGCTCGGCCTTTCCCGGGAGGGCGGGGCGTACGCCGACGCTGTTGGCCTTTTCGGCCGTGCTGGCCGATCCCCCGTAGGGGACTACCGCGGTATCGGTGGAGTCGGCGGTGGTTGAAGCGACGGGGGTGAGTGTTGCGGCTGCCGGAACAGCGCGCTCGGACCTGGTCGCAGTGCCGCTTTCTCCGCCGGTGTCGCCCTCTTTCGCACTCGACGACTCGTGACTCGATTCGTCGGGCGCCTGCTCATTCCCGGACGGCGTCGTGTTTTCGATTTTCGTACCGGTTCCGGGAGCGGTGTGAGGCGACTCCGGTTCACTCTGAGCCGCGGCGGGAGCTGCGCCCGCAACGGAGGGCGCGCGCAGGCTGACCGCGCCCGGGCTGGCTGAAGCGGGTTGGACGGTGGTGCCGGGTTGGGCGGTGGTGCCGGGT
>JALZDV010000466.1 GCA_030862345.1 Actinomycetota bacterium
CTGGAATCCAGACCCGTTTGTGGGCCCACCAGCGACGTGGGCGTCGCTCCGGTACCGGTCCAGCGGGGGTAGGCTGGTCCAGTCTCCGAATCGGCTCCGTGGGCGGGTCCGGGCGCGGTAGCGACACCGTCAGTTCAGGGACTCTCCAGCGGTGGCCGGGGACTCGCTCGCGTCCAGGTCCACGAAGTCCACTGCGACGCCGCGGAGCTTGTCGTCGTACTCCCGGGCGTGATGTCCGCAGAACGCCAGATCTCTGCCGCCGGCAAGGATCACGCGCACCTTGGCCCGGGCACCGCAGCGGTCGCAACGGTGCGTGTGGATCGGCGCGTCGTCGCGAGTCGCGGTCGGGGTCAGTGTTGGTGTCACGGCGCTACCTCTCTTGTCGGCTCATGCCGGGTGGTGCTCGGTACTCGTGCCCTGCCATATATACGACGCAAGCATGACTGCGGATGTTCCCGCTGCGGTGAACCCCACCCCGAACTCACTCGGCGTGTCGAACCAGCAGACCACTGTGACGCAACCTCCTGCCCCTTCGACGGTACCCGGCTTGCCGGCCTGAAATGTTTCGGTTGTGTGTCGGTCGGCGCCGAGATCGGCCGCGCGGACTGGACAGCCAGCCGTTCTGGGTGGGGTTCGCTCAATCCAACAGTTTGGTGATTCGCCGCTGCAGGTCGACGGGTAGCTCTTCATGCCTTCCCGGCACGGCGCTCACCGCATCGTCTCGGCGGTCCGTCCCGGCCACCGCCGGGATCTCGTCGGTTGTCGGCTCGTCCGGCTCACTCGGGTCGACAAGGACGGCTTGCTTGATCGTGCTCGGGTCCAGGATGAGCACGTCCTGGCCCCGGGCGGGCGGTTTGATCGAGATGCGCAGATCGTTGTGCAGCTGCGCCTCGATGACATCGCTCTTGAGACGCTCGAAGTAGGTCTCCGCCTTGGTTGCGTCCAGTCCCGGCAGCGGGATACTGATCGGCTCTTCGGCACCGTAGAAGTGGATCTCCACGGCCAGCGTGGGAGGCTCGCGCAGTCCCCACTGGGCGTCGCGATCATCCCCAGTGCCCGTCGTGCCGAGCACGCCTCGAGACATGAGTGCCTTCCTTCGAATGCTGCGCCCTGCACAGACGCCCGCAGACCGACAGTAACCCCGAAAGCGGTGAGAGGGGCCCTGGAAGTTACCGGCGCGAGTGATCCGGATGGGGCTGAGCGGGGGCGGTCGACGGGTCAGTCGAGATGCCGACGATCTCAGTCGAGATAGTCGCGCAACACCTGGGACCGGCTGGGATGGCGCAGTTTGGACATGGTCTTGGACTCGATCTGGCGGATCCGCTCGCGGGTCACCCCGTAGACCTGGCCGATCTCGTCCAATGTGCGGGGCTGACCGTCGGTGAGCCCAAAGCGCAGCCGTACGACGCCGGCCTCACGCTCGGACAGGGTCTGTAGAACGCTGGTGAGCTGGTCCTGCAGGAGGGTGAAGCTGACCGCGTCGACGGCGACTACGGCTTCGGAGTCCTCGATGAAGTCACCCAGTTGAGAGTCGCCCTCGTCCCCGATGGTCTGGTCGAGGCTGATCGGCTCCCGTGCGTACTGCTGGATCTCCAGCACCTTGTCCGGCGTGATGTCCATTTCCTTGGCCAGCTCCTCGGGAGTGGGCTCGCGGCCCAGGTCCTGGAGCAGCTCGCGCTGGATTCGGCCGAGTTTGTTGATGACCTCGACCATGTGGACCGGAATGCGGATCGTGCGGGCTTGGTCGGCCATCGCGCGGGTGATCGCCTGCCGGATCCACCAGGTCGCGTACGTCGAGAACTTGTAGCCCTTGGTGTAGTCGAACTTCTCCACGGCGCGGATCAAACCGAGGTTCCCCTCCTGGATCAGGTCCAGGAACGCCATCCCGCGTCCGGTGTAGCGCTTGGCGAGGGACACCACCAGGCGCAGGTTCGCCTCCAGGAGATGGTTCTTCGCGCGCTCGCCATCGCGGACTATCCAGTTGAGATCACGCCGCAACTGTGGTGAGACCTTGCGGGACTCATTCTCGTTGATCCTGACCCGCTCCGCGGCATAAAGCCCGGCCTCGATCCGCTTGGCGAGGTCGACCTCCTCCTCGGCGTTGAGCAGGGCGACCTTGCCGATCTGCTTGAGGTAAGCACGAACCGAGTCGGCCGAAGCGGTCATCTCGGCGTCCTTGCGGGCCTGCCGTAGCGCCTCGGACTCCTCCTCGTCGTCCCAGACGTACTCGGCGCTGACCTCCTCCGGGGGCTCGCCGTCCTTCACGAGGTCGGCTGGCTCCCCTTCCTTCACCAGGATCTCGATGTTGGGAGGTGTGTCGTCGATGACCGTCGCGGCATCGTCTGCCATCGCGGTCGCCGTACCGGAGGCGGACACGCGACTCGACGTCTTCGCGGCAGCCTTCGTCACGGGCGTCTTGGCACTGGCTTTCTTGGCCACAGCCTTGGCAGTCGCCTTCTTGACTGGTGCCGCCGCGGCTCGGGTGCCGCGGGTTGCCGTCTTTGTGGCGCTGGAGGTTCGAGCCACTGGCGCGCCCCGAGCGGCGCCGGTGGCGGCTGCGGCCAGCGTGCGTCGCGGAGAAATACGAGGTGCCGTGATCGATGAGCCCGTCGGTGCAGAAGTGTTGCTCTGTTCGGACGGCACGCAGATCCCCTTCGGCAAGACATATCGGGTAAGAAGGTCGGGCCGTGCCCGAGACGGACCGCTGGTGCGGAATGGAAGGTCTGGGGGTGCTCGGCGGGACGTGAGTCTGTTCCATTGTAACTGCGAATCGCGCCGGTGAACGCTGCCGGTCTGTGCGTGTGCATCTCGGGCCCGAACGGAACGCCGGCGCTAGCGTGTTGGCGTGGCTCATGGGACGCACGACTACGACGACGATCCGCGCAACAAGCACGTTCTCATCAGCATCAACGGTGCGTTGGTTCCGAGGGCGCAGGCGGTCGTCTCGGTCTTTGATTCCGGCTTCGTTCTCGGCGACGGGGTATGGGAGGGCCTTCGCATCAGCTCAGGCCATCCGGCGTTCCTGGAGGCGCATCTGGATCGCCTGTACGCCGGGGCGCAAGCCCTGGCCATGGACATCGGCCTGACCCGCGCCGAGATGACGGCCCGGATCTATGAGTTGTTGTCTGCCAATGACATGTTGGATGGGGTACATGTCCGATTGATGGTGACCCGGGGCCTGAAGCGCACCCCCTACCAGGACCCGCGCCTGACCGTGGGACCCGCGACCGTGGTGATCATCCCGGAGTACAAGCAGCCGATGCCGGCAACGGTGGAGCGGGGGATCTCGCTTTTCACCGTCCATGTCCGTCGGGCTGCACCGGACACCCTTGACCCCAAGCTGAACTCGCACAGCAAGCTCACCGACATCCAGGCCTGCATCCAGGCCTACACGGCCGGTGCCGACGAGGCACTGATGCTGGACCCGCATGGCTTCGTGGCCACGTGCAACAGCACCCATTTCTTTATCGTCTGCAAGAATGCCGCCGGCGAGCCGCAGGTTGCGACCTCCGACGGGAGGTACTGCCTGGGTGGCATCACCCGCGCCAACGTCCTGCAGGTCTGCCGGGTCATCGGCTTCGCGGCGATTGAGACCTCTTTCAGCCTCACCGACTCCTATGCCGCGCAGGAGGCGTT
>JALZDV010000445.1 GCA_030862345.1 Actinomycetota bacterium
GCGGCGCCAAGCCAGAGGAGCTGTCCGTCTACGGTGCCATGCATCTGGTGATGGCGATCGTGTCTGCGCGTGAAGGCGACCGGGCCGGAGCGCGTGAACACATCGAGGAAGCCCGCAGGATCGCCGCACGCCAGGGTGAGGATCGGAATGACTACAACACCGAGTTTGGGCCGACCAACGTCGAGCTACATGCCGTCTCCGCCGCCGTCGACCTCGGCGACGCCGGCGAAGCCATCGCCCTCGCCGCAGGGATTGACACGAGCAGTCTCTCCGCGGAACGACAGGCACGATTCCTGATCGACCTCGCCCGCGCCCACGCCCAACGACGCCACGTGGGCGACGCCACCACGGCCCTCCTCGACGCGGAACAGCTAGCGCCGGAGATGGTCCACGGTCACGCCAGGGCTCGCGAGACCATCCGCGAGCTGGTCCAGCTCACCGGACGACGCGCGCCCGAGGAGTTAACCCGCCTGGCACAGCGAGCTGCCGCCACATAGGACGGGTTGCTGCTGGCCTCCGGACCGCCTTGCTCACCCGGTGCCCGACCTGACGGCGGTCGAAGTTTGATTATCCTACCCCGTAGGTGTCTCCGGGAGCGATACCATCTCGGCCATATCTGGCGCGCATATCGCAATCTACCCATGGACGCAGCCTCGTGACGTGGTTAGACTTTCCATACTCGTTCCTTCAAGGCGGTGCTCTGCCCGATGCAGCCGCAAGCGCGCTCGTGGGGCGTGCGGCCTCCGGCCGGTCCCGGCGCGGCGCGCGGCTGCAGTCTGGCCGCTACTCTCGGCAACAACCGCAGATGCGACCGAAGGCTACGGGATGCTTGAGCCGTTGAGTACTGGAACACCGTTCCTGTTCTTGCTTGTGGGCGCTATCGCGGCCTCGATCTCAATAACTGCCGCAACGATGGGCCTGGGTCGTTGGCTGCGCACAAAGCATGACGAGACAATCGGTCGTCGTCGCGTTCAGTCGAAAAAGCTGCGTCGCCTAGCGTGCGGGGTGCGCGCTGCGTACCTGGAGGAGGTTATCGGTACGCCTGCCTTCCTGAATAAGCAGAAGTCGGAGGGCGGGGAACCCGCCAGTGAAGAACGGATTTACGTCCTTCCTGACGCATTCGTGCAAGTCTACTGCACTGCCGACTCGGTAATCGAAGCCTTCGCGATCACGACACGTTCGCGGAGGTTTGCACCCAAACTAGAAATCCCTTGGGGTGGGTCCCGTAAGGACAAGCTGATCGTTCGCCTGGGGCGCACGCTGTACTCGGAGCTGGGCTCTGACAAGCCCTTAGCAGCCAGTGGCTGGGCCGGTGCACGCCACTGGGGTTATCATGAGGTTCACTTCTTTGGCAATCCCGGCTTCTATCAGACGTACATCCTTGCCTCTAATGATGTGTCTGATGTTGGCTGGCCCAGCGAAAGATCGGATTGGTCGGCGATTCTGGTGATATCAGGCGAGGATCGGATCAATGTTCTAGCTCCACCAGCCGCCTGGGACAGTTTTCGGACGGCCGCAGCGCCGAATACTTTTTGTGTAGTAGGGCCGCACGTTGATGAGCAGCGATTCACGGGATCGGTAGGAGTCGAGATGGACGTTTTGCGGGTTCTGCCCGACGAGTGAATGCATGTGCTCGCCGCGCGGCTGTCTCTGGGATGGCCGGATCAGGCGGGGGAGCGCAGCGAGCAGGTGTGGGCGGGTGGAAGCGGGCGCCTTCCCAGCTAGTTGGGCATAGCCGTCTCCACGCGGATTGACTCGGAGTCCCGCAAGACGACGACCGATGACCGGTAGCCCCCCGAGGCAGGCTCCGGTATGAGGAACCATCGCTCGTTAGAGTACGTGAGTACCCCGGCGCCGGTGTAGCGGTAGTTCCATCGCTGGTCCTCCCCGAGCACCCGGGTCGCAGTCACGTTCGTTCCCGGGAGATCCAGCGGCTCACCGCTGTAGACGGTCGCGACTGGCAGGCGTCGCACGTCTCCGTCGATGGCCACAGCGGCTCCCACTCCTAGGGCTCTGGCGTAGATGGTCGCGGCCCAAAAGCAGGCGAGTACTAGGACAACGACGCTGAGCACAGTGGTCCCTGGCCGCAGAATACCCTGTTGACTTGGTGATTCCGCCCCGAACCTCAAGAAGAGGACGGCTCCGAGCGCGAGCAACCCGGCGCCTGCGATTGGCGGCACCACCGCGATGGCCGCCTCCGTCGTCGCTCCACCAAGTCCTATAAGGACGAGAGACGCGCCGAGCCCCGCCAGTCCCCACCGCACCCATTGCCCCCCCATCAAGCGACCGGAAACACGCTCGATCACAATGGTGACGAGCCGATCAAGTCCGAGAAGGACGACACCGGCGAACGCGAGCAGCAGCACGGCACCGAAGCTCACCTCAGCACTGAACAACACGTAATCCTGCGGGGAGTAACCGACTAGGGCGGGACTCACACCGAAGTAGCTAAAGAACGCCCGCGTGCGGACCCACCCGACGTACAAGAGCAGCGCGGTCACCACCGTCAGAGGCGCGATCACCGTGGAGACAGACTCCACGGTCTGCATGGTGCCGCGACGGCGGGGCCGCTCCGGGGTGACGTCGCGCTCGCCCACCATTTGTCTCTGCCTCACGAGAGGGGCTGGATTGACACCAGTGGGGTCTCGGTCGACGACGGCGATGCAGGTTGTGAGGTTGGCCCTGGCCGGAGAGGCCCTGGGTTCGGCCATGGCGAGCGAGGAGGCGGTGGGGCCGGCGCTGGCGCTGGCGGGACGTCGGTCGCTGCATTCCCAAAGGGGGGCGGTCTTTGCACGGTTGGCACCGTCAACGTCTCGACAGTGCCAACCATGGGGCCGTCGGGGGTCTGCACGGGGCCGAAGGAAGGCCGTGCGGGTATCTGCTCCGTAGGTGTGGTCCGCACACTCCCCGAGGATCCTCCCGGATCCGCGGCGGGGGAAGTCGGTGAGGCACTGGGAGGTGGCGTCGTAGCGGTGATCGTGACCGCTGCAGGCGGTGACTCGCCAGCGCCCTTTGCCTGCTGCGACGAGCACGCACTTAGGCTCATCACGGCGAGTACCACGACCACGACACCGCCGGTGCGCAGAACAGACATGCAGACTCCTTGGTAGTCCCCGTCACCGCCCGCAGCGTCGCGAGGCGCAAAGGCGCTGTTGTGGGGAGGGTGTGGCATCCCGTCAACCGCTCCAGAGCTATCACACGTCCCCCCCAAGGTACAAGATCAATAAAGCGAACGTGATCACTGCGACCAGCAGCCACAGCACGCGCGGCCTGGCAAGAAGGGTCAGCGACGGCACGCCAACAGTCAAACGCTAATTCGCGGTCGAGTTGACCCGGTCAGAGCAAATCCGGAGCGTTTCACCCGCCACCGGCACACGGTCCAGCACGTGATGACAGAAACCCGCAGATCAACGGACACAGCACGACATCGGCCGACCCTGTCCGAGACGCCACGTCCGCCTTGACACGGAAGAGGCCGCCCTTGCGAGGGCGCCCAG
>JALZDV010000458.1 GCA_030862345.1 Actinomycetota bacterium
GGTCTGCACCGAGCCCACGGATACACCCAGCTTCTCAGCGACGAAGTTGGAGAACCGGGCGGTGTCCAGCATGCCGGCTTGGCCGAGCACCCGGTTCTTGGGAAAACCGGTGGCAATCTGGGCAAGCGCGGTCATCTCGTCCAGCGGATTGGAGACCACGATCACAACTGCCTCCGGTGAGCGGCGGGCGACGTTCTCCGACACATCGCGGACGATCTTCGCGTTGGTCTCCAGCAGGTCCATTCGGCTCATACCCGGCTTGCGAGGCAGGCCCGCAGTGACCACGACCACGTCCGAGTCCTCGGTGCCCTCGTACGAGCCGCCGCCGACGCCGACGACCTTGGTCTCGAAACCCTCGATGGGTCGCGACTGGTTGAGGTCCAGGGCCAGCCCCTCCGGCCGGCCTTCCAGGATGTCGGTGAGCACAACGGTGTCGAAGACGTCGTACTCCGCCAAGCGTTGCGCAGTCGTCGAGCCGTAGAAACCGGCTCCGACCACGGTCACCTTGCCATGTCGGTTGCTGCTCCGATTAGCCATGCCCTCAGGCTATCCAGGGCTGTCCAGCGATCCGGAACCAGCCTCACGCCACGGGCGCCGGGATCGCGAGCCCGATCCCGATCACGGCGACTGCGAGGAAGAAGTAGGCCGCCACGTCGAATCCTCGACTCCGAACGCTGAGCAGTCCCGCTCGCCGAGCCGGCAGCAGCAGCCGGAGCAGTCCGGCCAGGCCCATCGCTCCTCCGATGGTGACCACGCCTCGGCGCCAGTACTCGAGCAGGATGAGCACCAGCCCCGCGCTCACCATCAGACCGACCAGCAGGTACGGGACCTGCGCGAGGACCCGAGGCGGCGTAACGAGCGGCGGCATGGAACTCAGCTGCTCACGGAATTGCCCGCAAGAGCGACCACGTTGGCCAGCAA
Organism: Actinomycetota bacterium; assembly: GCA_030862345.1. Taxonomy (GTDB): domain Bacteria; phylum Actinomycetota; class Actinomycetes; order Mycobacteriales; family Geodermatophilaceae; genus JACCQS01. Next base: position 922 of record JALZDV010000458.1, read on the forward strand.
CATTGCTCGGGTCATCGGTCCGACGCCGCCAGGGTTGGGCGCCAAATATCCCGCGGCCTCCCCCACATCCGTGGCGACGTCACCCGTGATCTTTCCGTCGACCCGGCTGACTCCGACATCGAGCACGGCTGCCCCAGGCTTGATCATCTCTTTGGTGATCAGGCCAGCTACACCGGCAGCCGCCACGATGATGTCCGCACGGCTTACGTGCGCCGCGAGATCCCGGGTCCCGGTGTGGCACAGCGTGACTGTGGCATTCTCGCTGCGCCGGGTGAGAAGCAGGCCGAGCGGTCGGCCCACAGTGATGCCCCGTCCCACGACAACGACGTCCGCGCCCGCGATGGGCACGTCATATCGGCGCAGGAGTTCCACGATGCCGGTCGGCGTACACGGCAGTGGTCCGGCTTCGCCCAGCACGAGTCGGCCCAGGTTGACCGGATGCAGGCCATCGACATCTTTGCTCGGGTCCATCCGTTCGAGGACCGCATTCTCGTCCAGACCCTCGGGAAGAGGGAGTTGGACGAGATATCCCGTGCAGTTGAGGTCGGCATTCAACTCGTCGACCACAGTGAAGACCTCAGCCTGACTGGCCGAGGCGGGCAAGGTGTGGCGGATGCTCGCGATCCCGACTTCGGCGCAGTCCTTGTGTTTGGCCCCCACGTACCAGGTGCTCCCCGGGTCATCACCGACGAGCAGAGTTCCCAGCCCGGGCTGTCGACCGTCGGCGGTCAAAAGCGCCACCTGAGCGCGCAATTCCGCGCGCACCGTGGCCGCGGTGGCCTTTCCATCGAGAACGATCGCCGTCACGGCACGCATCATGACAGCTTCGTTCGCCCTGCCAGGCAATGCAGCAGCTCGGCCGGGCGGCTGTCGGGTCTTTCAACGCGGAAGCCAACACCCGTCACTCACCCGAACTCCCTATCCTGTGCCACGTCCCCGCTCGTGCCGCACTTCGGAAAGCCAAGAAAGGACGGTCATGTCCTACTCCGACAGCTCGTACGACCAGACCTCGGCCTACGCCGCCGAACCCGTCGCCGTACGCCGCCCGGACTCCCTCGCGGGACTGCTGATGGTGCTCGCCGGAGCGGCCATCGGGGTATCTCTGCTTCTGGAGTGGTTCCTGGACCGGACCGGCTACGACTTCTTCGAGGTCGCACTGGACAACGCCGGCAGCTTCTTCTCCGACGGGATCTGGCAGCCGCTCGTCGTCGTCATCGGCGGCGCGGTGCTCCTGCTGATCGGACTGATCGCCTTCATTCCGGGCAAGAGCCGCCGGGCACTGGGCCTGATCGCGCTGCTCGTTGCGATCGGGATCGCCGCCGCGGCAGTGACGGTCCTCATCAACGTGGACTTCGACTTCTCCGGCATCCAGCCGGGCTTCTACGTCGTGATCGGAGCGGCCGTTCTGGGGCTCCTCGGCGCATTGAAGGCCGCGGTCACCCCGCCCAAGCGGGTCAGCTGACGAGGAGTTCACTCAGTGGAAGAAGTGCCGGGTCTGGGTCAGGTACATCGTGATATCCGCGGCCGTCGCCGCTTGGATGACCTCCGCGTCGCGTACCGAACCACCCGGCTGAACAACCGCACGCACGCCGGCTGAGGTAAGCACCTCGAGACCGTCCGAGAACGGGAAGAAGGCATCCGAGGCGGCCACTGAACCAGCTGCCCGTTCACCTGCCCGGCTCACGGCCAGGCGCGCGGAGTCGACCCGGTTGACCTGACCCATGCCGATCCCGACGGTGGCCCCTCCCGAGCCGAGCACGATCGCGTTGCTCTTCACCGCGCGCGCAGCGCGCCAGGCGAAGACGAGATCACCCATCGTCGCCTCATCCGGTGGTGGCCCACACGCCAGCGTCCAGGTCGCAGGGTCATCACCAGGTGCCTGCAGGCGGTCGACGGTCTGCATCAACAGCCCGCCGGAGATGGCTCTGGTCTCCACCGGATCGGTCACAGCGGCCGAGGGCAACCGGAGCAGCCGGACGTTCTTGCGTTCAGTCAGCACCGCCAGCGCGTCTTCGGAGAAGCCAGGCGCAACGACGACCTCGGTGAAGAGCTCGGCGACCTGCCTGGCCATCGGCAGGTCGACCTCGCGGTTGACCGCGATAACCGCGCCGAAGGCAGACACCGGGTCGCACGCGTGCGCCTTGTGATGTGCTTCGGCTACGTCGACACCGAGAGCAATTCCGCACGGATTCGCATGCTTGATGATGGCGACGCATGGCCGCACCTGATCGAAGGCTGCGCGCAGTGCCGCGTCGGCATCGACGTAGTTGTTGTACGACATGTCCTTGCCGTGCAACTGCTTTGCATGTGCTAGCCCGGGCCGCCAATGCCGGTACAGGGCGGCGCGCTGATGCGGGTTCTCGCCATACCGCAGCACAGCTGCCCGGTCCCAGGAACCCGCGGCCCACAACGGGAATCCGGTCTCGTCGGGCACGAGCACGTTGCCCATCCACGAGGCGACGGCGATGTCGTACGTCGCGGTGTGCCGGAATGCGTCGGCGGCTAGTTCTCTGCGCTGGCCAGAAGTGAAACCACCAGCCTGCACTGCGGACACGACGTCGCCGTAGCGACCGGGATCGACCACGATCGCCACCGAGGGATGGTTTTTGGCAGCCGCTCGGACCATCGCGGGTCCGCCGATGTCGATCTGCTCGATGCACTCCTCCGTGGAGGCACCAGCAGCCACGGTCTCCCGGAACGGATAGAGATTCACCACCACCAGGTCGAATGCCTGGATGCCCAATTCTTCGAGTGCAGCGACGTGTTCCGGCCGTCGGCGATCGGCCAGTATCGCTGCGTGCACGCCCGGATGAAGCGTCTTGACGCGGCCATCGAGAATCTCCGGGAAACCAGTGACCGCCTCGACCGGAGTCACCGGCAGACCGAGGTCGTGCAGCCGGCGCGCAGTGCCGCCCGTCGACACGATTTCGACCCCGGCCTCGATCAGCGCGACCGCCAACTCGTCGAGGCCGGTCTTGTCGTACACACCGATCAGGGCTCGGCGGATCCTGACCGTAGTCATGTCGAAGCCCCGTTTTCGGGAGCCCGTTGGGCGGCGACCAGTTCGGCCACGACGCGCACCAACATCGGGCGCTCCACGAGCTTTATCCGCTCATGCAGGCTTTCCTCGTCATCCTCGGTGAGCACCGGAACCTCCGCCTGGGCGATCACCTGTCCGGTATCAATCCCTTCGTCAACCCAGATCACGGTCGCCCCGCTCACCGGCACCCGTGCGGCCAGAGTGTCACGTACGGCATGCGCCCCCGGAAACGCGGGCAGCAGAGCCGGATGCGTGTTGATCACCCGCCCGGAAAACCTCTGCAGGAAAGCGGAACTCAGAATCTTCATGAACCCGGCGAGAACGACCAAGTCGGGTCTATGGCCCCCAACCGTCTCACCGAGGGCGCGCTCCCAGGCACCTCGATCCTGGTAGTCGCTCAGCACTACCGACTCGGCGGGAACTCCGCGGGCGGCCGCCCGGGTCAGCGCCTTGGCATCGCGCCGGTCGGAGACCACGCCGACCACCTCGGCGGGATAGGATGGATCGACCGCGGCATCCAGCACGGCTTGCAACAACGTCCCTGTCCCGGAGGCGAGGACGGTCAACCGAGCGGGCACGGCCAGCACCCTAACTGCTGTACGCCCGGCCGCGAACGCCTCAGCGCCTGCGGATCTGCCGTCGCCGCGCCAGTCCCGCAGACAGGGCGGCCGGCAGCACCAGGAGCACAGCGGCTGCAGCCAGCGTCGCGCTCGGCGAGGCGCCCACTGTGGCGAGGTCACCGCTCCCGAGAGACCCGCGGGCCAACCACTGCGCTGCTGCCAGCGCAATGGCCAACGTCAGCGCTGCCGCTGCACCCCAGGACGCGGCCGCCAGCGGCCTGGTCTCATCCTCGAGTCGACGAGCCACCACTGCCCCGATGAGGAGTCCGGCCAAGACGGGAACTCCCAGCCCCAGCAGCGCTGCGAGCGGCACAGCCGGACGATCGGGCAGGGCCGCGACCAACGGCAGCCCGGGTACGACACCGAGGCTCACCCCGAAGGCCGAGACCGTGGTGCCCGATCCGATGGCAAACCCGGGACCGACCAGGACCGCCACGGCATACAGGGCGGCATTGGGCAGCATCATCAGGCTCACCACGAACAGGCCGATACCGGCGCTCCAACCCGGTGCCACGCCCTCGGTCAACTCGGCGAACCCGGCCCGGTCCACTGCGATCGCGAGAGCAACAGTGCCGAGTCCTGCGGCCAGCAGAACGGCGGCGCCCGCCCCC
>JALZDV010000468.1 GCA_030862345.1 Actinomycetota bacterium
ATCGTGGACCTCGCCCACAGCCTGGGCTTGCGGGTGGTCGCTGAAGGAGTGGAGGACGACGTCTCAAGACAACTGCTCACAGAATTGCAGTGCGACTTCTTGCAGGGCTATCTGATCAGCCGCCCGCTGACCGAGCGCAATCTCCTCAGCTGGCTGAGCGCACGTACGGCGGCCGCGCCGGCCGACCGGGATCGACACGGACGTAAGCTCTACATCCGTAGCTGAGCCATGAGCAGCACTGGGCCGGCCAACCGCCTGCTCGTCCCACCCGTTACCCATCGGGGCGATCACGGTTGTGTATCGTCTCCCGCGCACCCGAGACGGGTTGCGGCCCCCTTAGCTCAGTCGGCAGAGCGTTTCCATGGTAAGGAAAAGGTCTACGGTTCGATTCCGTAAGGGGGCTCGTTCGACTCCCTTCCGGCGGTGTAGCTCAGTCAGGTAGAGCAAGCGGCTCATAATCGCTGTGTCCCCGGTTCAAGTCCGGGCACCGCTACCATCGAAATATCTCGAGTCAGTCCAGCCAAGTTTCGTGAAAGGCATATAGCCGTGGCCGCCACCGATGTCCGTCCCAAGATCACGCTGGCGTGCCAGGAGTGCAAGCATCGGAACTACATCACCCGCAAGAACCGGCGCAACGACCCCGACCGCCTGGAACTCAAGAAGTTCTGTCCGCACTGCCGCGTGCACCAGGTCCACCGCGAGACCCGCTAGGTTCCGCGCCGGAGATGCCCCTCGACTCCGCCTTCATCGGCCGGACGTATCCGGCGGCGGAGGTCTATGAGGTCGGCCGAGAGAAGATCCGGGAGTTCGCCGAGGCGATCGGTGACCCGAACGTCATGTACCGCGATCCCGCTGCCGCCCGCAAGTCGGGGCACCCGGATGTGATCGCTCCACCAACCTTCCCCATCGTGATCAGCGCCAGCATCGGCGAACAGGTCATCTTCGATCCGGAGCTAGGTCTGGACTACACAAGAGTCGTCCACGGAGCACAGCGCTTCGTCGTCGCGCGGTCGGTACGGGCCGGGGACAGACTGACCGGCGTCCTCACCGTGGAGAACATCCAGGCGGCCGCCGGCAACGATCTGATCAGCACGCGGGTGGATATCAGCACCGAAACTGGCGAGCCAGTGGTGACTGCATACGCCACCCTTGTCGTTCGAGGCACCTCGGACGCGAGCACCCAGTGAATGCCGAAGTTCAGGGCGCGGGCGCCGATCCTGACTACGACAGCCTGACCGAGGGGGCCCAACTCCCCGAGTGCCGGACCAGGATTCGACGGGCGGATCTGATCCGCTATTGCGGCGCTTCGGGTGACTTCAACGTCATTCATTGGAACGAGCGCGCTGCTCGAGCAGCCGGGCTGCCGGACGTCATCGGGCATGGAATGTTGACCATGGCCCACGCACTGCGGGTCGTCACCGACTGGGTGGGCGATCCTGGAGCGGTAGCGGAATACGCCGTTCGGTTCTCCCGGCCGGTGATCGTCCCGGACGACGACGACGGTGCGGAGTTGCTCGTCACAGCTCGAGTGGCCAAGAAGCTTCCCGACCATCAGGTCCGCATCGACATCACCGCTCGTACGGGAGCGGACGACGTCGGATGGAACAAGGTGCTGTCCATGGCGCGCGCCGTCGTCTCCCTGCCTCAGCGAACGTGAACCGGACGCGTCGGTACTCCTGCCTGCTCGTAGCCGGACTGCTCCTGGCCGGCTGCTCCCCGCCCCCTGAGGACCTCGAGTTCCCGACCGGTAGCTCCGACCCGGATGCGGGTGGGGCCGTGGAGAGCTGTCCCTCTGAGCCGGTGTCTCCCGACGCGGACCGCCCCGTCATCTCGCTCGAATTCTCCCTCGCCGAGAACCTGCGAGTCGTCACTGGATCCGAATCGGTCCGGTTCATGCCGGACCTGCCGACCGATGAGCTCGTATTCCGCCTCATCCCCAATGGCCCGGTCTCGGCGCCCTTCGGCAACCTGTTGACCGTCACCGACGTGAGCGGCGATGACGTGAGTGGGTTCGACTACGAATCAGCCGATGCCTATCCCTCCACTCCCGGCGGGCTGCTGGTCGTGGAGCTCACCGACGAGCTCGAGCCCGGTGACGCCGTCGAGGTCACGCTGGAGTTCGAGCTCGAGCTGGGCGACGGCACATTCGATCGGTTCGGGACGGCCGATGGACTCTCCTGGTGGGGCAGCGGATTCCCGTTGCTGGCATGGGAACCAGGAGTCGGCTGGAGCCGGGATCCGTTCGTCACACTGTTGGGGGAGACCTCGACCAGCCAGGCCGCCGACACGACGATCAGCGTGGAGGCACCGGAGGACCTGAACGTCCTGATGACCGGGGCCCAGGACCGGCCCGAGTCTGCCGGGGACGGGCGACGGGTCTGGACGTCCAGCGAGCCTGCTGCTCGCGATGTGAGCGTGGCGGCTGGCAGATTCGAGACCGCCGGGGCCTCCGCCGGGGGCACGGACATCCTGGTCGGAGTCCTGCCCGACGGCGAGGCCGACGCCGATGACTTGGCCCAGGACGCGGCGTCGATCATCGATGAGTTCGAGGCATTCTTCGGCCCATTTCCGTACGAAACCCTCACTATCCCGGTGCTGCCGGACTTCGGCGGCGGCATCGAGTACCCGTCGTCGATCCTGCTCGCTTCGCAGCGCCGCGTCATCCTGGTGCACGAGATCGCGCACATGTGGTTCTACGGGATGATCGGCAATTCACAGGCCCGCGATCCATGGCTCGACGAGTCCTTTGCCTCCTACGCCGAAACGTTGGTGGACGAGCAGGGACCAGACG
>JALZDV010000469.1 GCA_030862345.1 Actinomycetota bacterium
AGGTAACCCACGACGACTGGCAGGTCACCGCAGCCGTCGCCTACGAGATCGGTCGCCAGCACACCCAGGGTCGCCTCGCTGGCCTGGGCGAATGATCGCCGCAGCACCAGGTCCTCGGGCGGATACCCGGTGATCATCATCTCCGGGAAGGCTACGAGATCGGCTCCGGCCCCAGCAGCCGAGCGAGCCTGAGACCGGACCCGTTCGGCGTTGCCCGAGAGGTCGCCCACGCACATGTTCACCTGGGCCAGCGCGATCCGGAAGGGCGGGCGAGCATCGGCGGATGTGCGCTGTCCGGCGGTGCCTGCTGAGACTGCCATAGCTCCTCCTTACTACCGGCGAGACGCGGCGACGGTGTGCGATGATGTGCCCGCCGACACTGCCGATCGAGATTGTTCAGCAAACGGCACAACCGCCGGGCTCCCTGAAGCGTCTAGCAAGTATGAACGTGGCGGGAACCGAACCTCGAGAGCGAGCAAGTCGATGACGCAGCGATCCAGTCGGATCGGGAGCTTCCGTCCGGGTGCGGCAGGCCTGGCGGCGCTCGCCCTGCTCCTCGGCGCCGCCGGATGTGCCGAGTCGAAGACCGGGGCGTTCGGTACGGCGCCGACATCGCAAGCCCTCGAGACCACCACCACCACCGCGGCGCGCGTACCCGACGCCGTCGTGAGCATCGACCCGCCGTTGGGCAGCGACCAGTTCGCGCCGATGACGCCGGTGACGGTGACCGCGGGCAACGGCACCCTGAGCGACGTCGTCGTCTCCGACTCCGACGGCGTGGACCTTTCCGGCGCCATGTCGGCGGACGGGATGCTCTGGCAGGCAACCGAACTACTGGAGTACGACACCACATACAGCGTTGTCGCTACCGCGGTGAACCCGAGCGGCAAGGCCACGACTGCGAGTGGCTCGATCACCACGGTCAGGCCGCGAACCTTCACCGAGGCTTCCATCACGCCCTTCGGTGACATGACCACCGTCGGCGTGGGGATGCCCATCATCGTCCAGTTCGACGAGGACATCGAGGACCGCGCGGCTGTGGAGAGCCGCCTCACGGTGACAACGACGCCTCCGGTCGTGGGCTCCTGGTACTGGTTCAGCGATCGTGAGGTGCACTACCGCCCGCAGGAATACTGGGTTCCGGGCACCCACGTCGTGTTCGACGTCGGCATCTACGGAGTCAACGTCGGCGACAACATCTACGGCGCCGAGAACCGGCACATGGAGTTCGACATCGATGACGCCATGGTCGCCAAGGTCGACAACAGCGACCTGAGGATGCGGGTGTACCGCAACGGCGTTCTGCAACGCGAGATGCCGGTGTCGATGGGAAAGCCCGGCACCCTCACCCCCAGCGGGACCATGGTCGTCATGCAGCAGCACCGCTACTACACGATGGACTCCTCCACCTACGGCGTGCCGATCGACGACCCGGACGGCTACCGACTCGAGGTGGAGTACGCCAGCCGGATCACCTATTCCGGCATTTTCGTGCACGCCGCCCCCTGGTCGGTGGGTGACCAGGGCAGCCGCAACGTCTCGCATGGCTGCATCAACGTGAGTACGGCCAACGCCCAGTATTTCTACGAGAACTTCGGCTGGGGTGACATCGTCCAGGTCACCGGCACCGGCCGGGGGCTGGAACCGACCAACGGGTTCGGCGACTGGAACATCCCTTGGGAGCAGTGGCTCCTTGGATCTGCGCTGTCCTGACCGCACTGCAGTCGCCGCGCTCTGTGTAACTCGGCGGTAACACGGCGAAGGCAGACTGCCGGGATATGGACCGTCAGCAGGAGTTCGTCCTCCGGACTCTGGAGGAGCGAGAGATCCGGTTCGTCCGGTTGTGGTTCACCGACGTACTGGGCTATCTCAAGTCCGTAGCGGTCGCACCGGCTGAGATCGAGGCGGCGTTCGCGGAGGGGATCGGCTTCGACGGCTCCGCGGTGCAGGGCTTCGCGCGCGTCTTCGAGTCCGACATGCTGGCCAAGCCCGACCCGGCCACCTTCCAGGTCTTTCCGTGGGGAAACGACTCAGGGCCGGATTCCGCGCGGATGTTCTGCGACATCACGATGCCCGACGGTTCGCCGTCCTGGGCCGACCCACGCCATGTCCTGCGGCGGATGCTGTCCAAGGCTGCGGACATGGGGTTCACCTTCTACACCCATCCCGAGGTCGAATTCTTCCTGCTGAAGGACCTGCCAAGCGACGGGAGCGCGCCCGAGCCGGCCGATCACGGCGGGTACTTCGATCTCTCCACGCATGACGTGGCCCACGATTTTCGGCGGGAAGCGGTCTTCGCGCTGGAGGCCATGGGCATCTCGGTGGAGTTCAGCCACCACGAAGTGGCCCCGGGCCAACAGGAGATCGACCTGCGGTATGCCGATGCCCTGAGCATGGCCGACAACATCATGACCCTGCGCCATGTCGTACGCGAGGTCGCGCTGTTCCAGGGTGTGCATGCGACGTTCATGCCCAAGCCGTTCACCTATCAGCCCGGCTCGGCGATGCATACCCACCTGTCCCTGTTCGAGGGTGACCGCAACGCGTTCCATGACGCCAGCGACCCGGTTGGGCTGTCCCAGACCGGGCGGAGTTTCGTGGCTGGACTGCTGCAGCACGCCGTGGAGATCACCGCGGTGACCAACCAATGGGTGAACTCATACCGGCGCCTGGTCGCGGGGGGAGAGGCTCCGTCGTCGGTGTGCTGGGGGCGGGCGAACCGGTCGGCATTGGTCCGGCTGCCGTCGTACAAGCCGGGAAAGGCCAACTCCACGCGCGTGGAGATCCGGTCACCCGACTCGGCCTGCAACCCCTACCTTGCATTCGCGTTGCTGCTCGCGGCGGGGTTGCGCGGGATCGAGAAGGGCTACGAGCTGCCGCCCGAGGCCGAGGACGACGTCTGGTCACTGACCGACACCGAACGCCTGGCTGCCGGGTACGACGACCTGCCGCACAGCCTCGATGCCGCCCTGCGCGCGATGCAGGGCAGCGAACTGGTCGCCGAGACCCTCGGCGAGCACACCTTCGACTTCTTCTTGCGCAACAAGCGCGCCGAGTGGGCCGACTACCGCAGCCAGGTCACGCCGTTCGAGCTGTCCCGGTACCTCCCCGTCATGTGAGGACGCCGGGGCGTGCCTACTACGCTCTGAGTGCGTGCCGACTGTTTTGGTTATCGAGCCCGATGCCTGCGACCCGATCGGGCCGCTCGGGGACTGGCTACGCGCAGCCGGGCTGGAACTGGTGGTTCGGCGACCGCACGCCGACGATCAACTGCCCGATGATCTCCACGGATTCGACGGGCTGGTCGTCCTCGGCGGAGCGCAGTCGGCCACCGACGCTCCCGAGGTCACGCCGTGGCTGGACGACGTACGGGTCCTGCTGCGCGACGGCCTGGCCCGGTCGACTCCGGTGCTGGCGATCTGCCTCGGTGGGCAGCTGCTCGCGCAGGTGGCCGGTGGCTCGGTCCGGACCGGTGTAGTCGGCCCGGAGATCGGCGCCCTGCTGGTGGGCAAGCGAGACGCCGCCTTCGAGGACCCGTTGTTCGCGCAGCTCCCGATCACTCCACTGGTCATCCAGTGGCACCACGACGAGATCGACACCTTGCCGCCAGGTGCTGTCCTGCTGGCCAACGGGGTGACCTATCCGCATCAGGGTTTCCGGGTCGGTGCCCGCGCCTGGGGCCTGCAGTTTCATATCGAGACCACTCCGGAGCTGGTGGCCAGGTGGGCCGCCCAGGATCGTGCCGGGCTGGGCAGGGCGGGGCTGAAAAGCGAACTGGTCCTGGCCGAGGCCGGGGCGCACGCACACCTGGAGATCGCCCAGGTGTGGGGTGCCTTCGCCGCGCGGTTCGCCTCGGTCGTCACCGAACACAGCCGCGCGGCCTGACTCCGTGGCCGGGCCAGACTCCGACGCGCGGCGCGCAGCGAGGCTGTCTCGGATGGGCTTCTCGGATGCCAGCCAGGCCGCCGAACTGATCGCCGAGCCGACCCTGGGCCTGTGGGATGCCGCTGTAGATGTACCGGCCGGGGATGGGGCGGCCGAGGTGCTGGCCGCCCTCACCAGGTCGGGTGACCCGGACCTGGCTCTGCGGTCTCTGCACCGGCTGGTACTGGCCAGTGGGCACGGCAGTGATCTGCAGAGAGCGCTGGTATCCGACGGGGCCCTGCGGCGCCGACTGTGTGCCGTACTCGGGGCGAGCAGCGCCCTGGGGGATCACCTTGTCGCCCATCCTGGGGACTGGCAGTTGCTCACCGCCGAGGGGCTGACCGATGAGCCGCAGTCGGCGGCCGCCATCACCGGCCATCTCCTCGAGATCGTCGGCGCCGATCCGCAGCGCCCACCCACTGGTACCGGCGGAGTAGCAGCCAGGACCCCACGTCGGGAGGCCATCCAAGCGTTGCGGCTCGCGTATCGGCGGAAACTGCTGCTGCTGGCAACGCGCGATCTCGCCGAATCCGCCGACCTCGAACAGGTGACAGGCGACCTGTCCGACCTCGCCGCGGGCACCCTCACCGCTGCGCTGGCAATCGCTGCCGCTGGCCTACCGGAGCATGCTCCGGCTTGCCGACTCGCGATCATCGCCATGGGCAAGTGCGGGGGACGCGAACTGAACTACGTCAGCGACGTCGACGTAATTTTCGTCGGCGAGCCCAACCCGACCGCGGAGAGCCGAGCCGGCCCTGATGGCGACGAGGTCGACGCAGCGATCCGTACTGCGACCAGACTGGCCACCGACCTGATGGCCATCTGCGCACAAGTGGCCTGGCCGGTCGATCCGGCCCTGCGTCCGGAGGGAAGGGCCGGGCCCCTCGTACGCACTCTCGACTCCCATGTTGCCTACTACGAGAAGTGGGCCCGAACCTGGGAGTTCCAGGCGCTGCTCAAGATGCGGGCCGTGGCGGGGGACCCGGCACTCGGTGCCGACTACGTCGATCGGCTCTGGCCGATGGTCTGGTCGGCAGCCGAGCGCGAGCACTTCGTCGATGACGTTCAGAAGATGCGACGCAGGGTCGAGGCCAACGTTCCGGCACGGCTGGCCGATCGCGAACTGAAGCTGGGCCGCGGCGGGCTACGCGACGTCGAGTTCGCGGTTCAGTTGCTTCAGCTCGTACACGGACGCGCCGACGAGAAACTCCGACTCGGGGGGACGCTGCCCGCACTAGCTGCACTCACCTCGGGCGGCTACGTCGGGCGCGAGGATGGCGAGGTCCTCGCCGCCTCCTACCGCCTGCTTCGCACCGTCGAGCACCGGCTGCAGCTGCTGCGCCTGCGGCGCACCCATCTCCTGCCTGATGACCGCGTCCAACTGCGATGGCTGGCACGGTCTTTGGGATACCGACCGGATCGTCGAGGCGAGCCGGCTGACGTACTATCGGCCGAGCTCGACCTGCACACCCGACATGTTCGGCGGCTGCACGAGAAGTTGTTCTACCGACCGCTGCTGCACGCGGTGTCCCGGGTGCCCAGCGATCAACTCCGGCTGGGTCCGGAGGCCGCGCGCGGCTGGCTGGCCGCACTCGGTTTCGCCTCCCCGGACGCAGCTCTGGGACACCTGAGCGCACTCACTTCAGGGGTGAGCCGGACTGCTGCGATGCAAAAACTGCTGCTGCCAGTTGTCCTGCAGAGCTTCACGAATGCGGCCGACCCGGATGCGGGACTGCTGGCCTACCGGTCGGTCTCCGAGCAGCTCGGCCGAACTCCGTGGTACCTGCGGCTGCTGCGCGACGAGGGCAAAGTCCTCGACCGGTTGGGCCAGGTTCTGGGGACGAGCAGGTATGTGGCAGACCTGCTCGGCGGCGCTCCAGAGGCTCTGAAGCTGCTCGGCGATGACACCGAAATGATGCCGGCCGCATTGGGCGAGCTTTCGACGGCGTGGACTGCGGTGGCCCAGCGCAGCCCCGATCCGGTTGAGGCGGTCACCGCCGTACGGGCCCTGCGCCGCCAGGAACTGTTGCGGCTGGCGATGTGTGACCTCTTGGGCCTGGCGCAGCACCAGCACATCCTCACCGGACTCAGTGCTGTCGCGACGGCCACGATTCGGGCCGCGCTCGTGGCCGCCGTACGCGCTGTGGCCGGCGTCGACGGCGAACTGCCCACCAGATTCCTCGTCGTCGGCATGGGTCGCCTGGGGGGTGCCGAGATGGGGTACGGCTCGGATGCTGACGTTCTGTTCGTGCACGATCCGGAGGATGGCGCCGACGAACAGGCGTGTGGCAGGGCTGCGGCGGATGTTGCTGAAAGACTCCGGACGTTGCTGGCGGCACCGGGAACGGACCCCCCGTTGGTGATCGACACCGGGCTTCGGCCGGAAGGACGCAACGGGCCCGTCGTACGATCCTTGGCCTCCTATCGGGCCTACTACGAACGATGGGCACAGACGTGGGAGCGCCAAGCCCTGCTCCGTGCCGCCCCCGTGGCAGGAGACCCGGACCTGGCCACCGAGTTCACCGCCCTGATCGACCCATTGCGCTATCCCGCAGCGGGGCTGGCGGCGGCAGATGTCGTCGAGATCCGCCGGATCAAGGCGCGCGTGGATTCCGAGCGGCTGCCCCGCGGTGCGGACCCGGCCACCCACACGAAGCTGGGCCGGGGTGGGTTGGCCGACGTGGAGTGGACCGCCCAACTCCTGCAACTGCGCCATGGCGGTCAGCACGAGTCTCTCCGTACGACGTCCACAGTGGATGCTTTGCGCGCCATGGTGCCACTGGGCCTGCTGACATCGGAGCAGGCCGCAGCCCTGGAGGGCGGCTGGATGATGGCCAGCCGGTCACGAAACGCCGTCATGTTGGTCCGCGGTCGAGCCGCAGATCAACTTCCCCGGCTCGGCAAGGAACTGTTGGGCGTTGCCCGCGCACTGGGGTACCCACCGGAGCGCGACGCCGGCGAGTTCCTCGAGGATTACCGGCGGGTGACCCGGCGAACCCGGACGGTCGTGGAGCGCGTCTTCTACGGCTGACGCGCCGCGCCGCAGGCCCTCGGGCACGGTGGCAGTACTCACAGAGTGCAACGGCTCAGCTACACTGTGTCACAGCCACGAGGTCCTCATCGGGAGCAGCTCCCAACGACGACCTCACGCGGGCGGTCGTCCGCAGATATGTCCACTGGGCCAAGGGGTGAAATGCCGGTTATCTCGCGTCGTCAGATGCTGCGAGCCACGTCCCTTGCTCCGCTCATCGCGCTCAGTCCCGGCTACGCTCATGCCGCCCCCCAGCGCCCTGCGCTGATCCCCGCAACAACCGCCAGGAGCGCGTTCGACTGCTACGGGATCAATACCCATTTCTCCTTCCTGAGCAACTCAGTCTGGGTGAACACCGATGCTGCGGTGCAGTGGTTGCAACGACTGGGTGTAGGTGCTGTTCGGCAAGCGCTACCCCGCAGTCCGCACGGGCGGGAGGCGGTAAAGAGCGCGATGGACCGGCTCGGCTCGGCCGGGATCCGCTGGTGTTGCCCGGTCCTGGTCTCCTCTGACGCGGGAAGCCTCGACTCGGCCCGGGCGGCCGTCAACTTTCAACTCGACTGGCTGCAGGCCAACACCGACCTCGCCCTGTTGGACTCGCTACCTGGTCTCAACGAGCCAAACTCCGAAGGCAAGGCGATCCCGGACTGGGTTGCGCGCACCCGGGTCGCGGCTCAAGCGTTATGGGAGGAGACCCGCCGACGTCCGGCCTTCGACGGGGTGCTCATCCAGGGGTCACCGCTGAACATGAAAGGTGGACCGAACGCCGTCCGCCCGGACGTGGAGGCGCTAGGTGACCTAACGCCGTGGATTGACCGAGGAGATGCACACCTCTACCCGGGTGAGCAGGACCCGGGTTTGCTGGCAACCGAGCGGCTGGCTGTCCTCGATCCCATCCATGGCGGGAAACCGCTGTGCGTGTCCGAGGGTGGATACACGACCTCGATCGGCCGCGGCTACACCGGTGGCGCAGAACTGGTACCCGAGGATGTGGCTGGCCTTTACGCGCCCAAGCACCTCATGGTCCACCTGCTCGCCGGCCGTAAGTTCTTCTCCTATGAGTTGCTCGACGAAGCCCCGCCATACACCGACACCGACACCGCCACTCGGGAGGCAGGATTCGGTTTCATCGCTACTCCTAAGCTGGACCCGCTCACGTGGCGAGCCAAGCCCGGATTCGAGGCCATGCGCCGGATGCTGGGACTTGTCAGTGATGGGAGCTTCACGCCGGTGGGACTGCGCGTGCAGATGACCGCAGCGGGCAGCACCCTGCGCAGCGCATTGCTGCACCGCTCGGACCGGAAGCATCTGCTGGCCATCTGGCAAGCGGTTCAGCTCTATGATTGGGACCGGACAAAGCTTTCCGGCCGCTATATCGGCGTCAATCCTCTCTCGGTCACGGTGACCCTCGACGCAGCGCTGCCGGTTGCGGTCTACGAGCCATCCAGGCAGGACACGCCGGTCAAGACTTTCACGGCGCAGACCTTCACCCAGACACTCGGCGCAGGGATGCAGGTCCTGCAGATCGGCTAGCGCGGTATCTCCGCGCTAGCCGGTGGGCTGGCCTGACGCCGCAGGATGTTCCCGTCAGCATCCTTGGGGAGTTTTTCGACGATCCACATCCGGCGCGGGTACTTGTAGGCGGCCACGCGTTCCCTGACGAAGCTCTGCAACTCCTCGACGGAGGTGTTCGCGCCCGCTTCTAGCACGACCAGCGCCCCGACTTCCTCGCCGAGGTCAGGATGCGCCAGGCCGATGACCGCGGCCTCGGCGACCGACTCGTGTTCGCACAAGGCGTCTTCAACGTCGCGCGGATAGACGTTGTAGCCGCCACGGATGATCATGTCCTTCTTGCGGTCGACGATGAAGTAGTAACCGTCGTTGTCCCGGGTGGCCAGGTCGCCGCTGCGGAACCAGCCGTCCGGAATCGCCGCGGCGGTTTCTGCCGGGCGTCCCCAGTAGCCCTTCATCACCCCCCCGCCACGGATGGCGATCTCACCGACTTGGTCGTGCCCGGGCGGCGTCTCCGCACCCTGGTCGTCGACCAGTTTGACCTGCATCCCGGGGACCGGCGTACCGATCGACCCAGGCTTGCGCTCGGCATCCCGGTGGTTGAACGTGACGACGGGAGAGGTCTCTGACAGTCCGTACCCCTCCAGCAGGACGCAGCCGAACGTCTGCTCGAAGGCGGTCAGCACCTCCACCGGCATGGCTGACCCTCCGGAGACGCAGGTGCGCAGGGTCGAGAGGTCGTAGGAGTCCCGGTTTTGGGTCTGCAGGAGGGCGGAGTACATCGTGGGTACGCCGAGGAAGATCGTGACACCGTCCCGGGCGATGACCTCGAGGGCCTTGGCTGGGTGAAAGCGCGGGATCAGGGTCAAGCACGCGCGTGCGGCTACCGCGGTATTGAGGCCGCAGGTGAGGCCGAAGACGTGAAAGAGCGGCAAGCAACCCATCATGACGTCGCCGCGAACGCAGCCGAGGATCGACACAGCCACGTTCGTGTTGCTGCCGAGGTTTGCGTGGGTCAGTTGGGCGCCCATCGGTTTGCCCGTCATCCCGGCCGAGTAGAGAAGCACGGCATTGTCGTCGTCGCCGCGCTCGACTGCCGCGTCGAGCTTCGGCGCGCTGCCCAGTTGGTCAGTGCTCGGCCCAGCCGGGCCGACCGGGACGTGCTCCACGCCAACCGATTGCGCCGCACTGGCAGCGGCCTCACCCCCACGCTCCGAGGACACGACGAGCTTCGCCCCCGAGTCGCGCAGGCAGTATTCGATCTCGCGGGCCTTGAGCAGCGGGTTCATCGGTACGACGACACACCCGGCCATCAGGCTGCCGTAGAACAGGACTGGAAAGGCCGGAACGTTCGGCAGGACGAGGCCGATCCGATCGCCCGGTTGCAGTCCGCGCGCCCGCAAGAGCCCGGCGGTCCGGCTAGCCGCATCGAGCAGGTCCCGGAAGCTGAGCACCTCGTTGTCCAACTTCACAGCCGGCAGATCACCATCATCGCGGGCTGCTTCGATCAGGTTGGTCACCAAGTGAGCCATGGGTTCGCTCTCAGATAGGGGCGCCGGTCTCTCTCAGTGAATACACGACAGGCGTCACTGAGAAGGCTTTTTGGGGTCTCGAGCGACCACACGCGTTTACCATCCTGTTCATGGACGGGTTACGGCAATGGCTGCAGATGCTGTGGAGGCGTTCGCCGAGCACTGTACTGATCGCCACGGTGGCCACGGTCCTCGGCGTTGTCGGCCTCGCTGTGGGCGCGATCCTGGTGTTCGGCAATGCCGATGACCGTGACCAGCAGAACGCGTCTCCGAGCACGGCGCTGTCCTTCGCGGTACTGGCCGGCAGCACCGTCAACAACACTGGTGCCTCGGTCGTCACCGGAGATTTGGGCGGGGCCAGTGCGGCCAACCCGATCATTGGCTTTCCACCCGGGATCCTGCACGGGGACAAGCACGGGGCAGATGCCGTCGCTTTTCAGGCCCAGACCGATCTGACCACCGCATATTTCGATGCCGCGAACCGGACCGCTGATATGGAATTACCGGCCGATCTCGGCGGCATGACGCTGGTCCCCGGGGTGTACAGCCAGGCACGAGATTTGGCCCTGACCGGCACCGTCACCCTCGATGGGCGCGATGACCCCAAAGCGCTGTTCATCTTTCAGGTTGGCGCCACGTTCAGCTCTGCCCCGGACAGCAAGGTCAGCCTGATCAACGGCGCCCGTGCCTGCAACGTCTTCTGGCAGGTGACAACCTCGGCGGACCTCGGCACCAACACAGCCTTCGCCGGCACCATCCTGTCGGCTGGATCGGCGAGTCTGGAGACCGGCACCACCGTGGACGGACGGGTGCTGGCCCGGAGAGGTGAGATCAAACTCGACCTGAGTGACATCACCCTCCCGTCGTGCGACGAAACACCTACGGACAGCCCCTTCGCCAAGATCGGTCAGCCGCCAAGCGATTCGAGCGCCGACCCCTCCGTCCCGGGGTCTTCCAGCGGTGGCTCGCCGAACGAAGGCGGCTCCAGCTCGGGTGCGTCTACGACCCGCTCCAGCACGACGTACTCGAACCCCACCGGTGCCACGACCAGCGCGACTGTGCCGCCTCCGCTGCCGACGAATCCGCCTCCG
>JALZDV010000470.1 GCA_030862345.1 Actinomycetota bacterium
GCGGCCAGCGCGCTGGCCGTCACGTGCGGGGTGTCCATGCCGATCTGCAGGACGCGAGCAGGACGGTCGTCCGCCGGCCAGACCAGTCGGGCTGCGTCCAGGTGCGCCCTGGCCAGCCGATCCCCGAGACTGCCGGAGCACTGCCCGATTCGCTGCCAGTGCGAAAGCCCGGCACGGATCGCAGACGTGTCGATGCCGCCGGTGTCTGCGAGGTCGCCAGCCAGCGCCAGCACCCGGCGGTCGAAGACGGCTCCGACCACGAGGATGGTGTCCAGAAGCGCGGCCGCGGCCACCCGCGCCGCGCCGATCTCCCCGAGGTCGGCGGCCAGGCGGGTCTTGACCGCCCCCGGACGAGGTGCTTTGGCGACAACCAGCAGGGTGACGGCGGCAGTCGCGGCCGCCGGACTCTGGCTCACGGCATTGCTGCGGCGAAGTCTCGAAGGGCCTGTGCGGTCCCTCTGATCGAGCCGGTGACCTTGGAGCGTCCGGCCGACCGCGGCGCATAACTCACGTCGACCTCGCGCACCTGCCAGCCGGCTCTGGCCGCCCGGACCAGCAGCTCGATGGGATAGCCGAACCGCCGGTCTTCTACCCCCAGTTCCAGCAGCTGCATCCGACGCGTGACCCGAACCGAGCCCAAGTCGTGTACCGGTATTCCGGATCGCTGCCGCAACCGAGCGGCCAACACCGCATTGCCGGCGCGGGCATGCCAGGGCCAAGCACCCTTACCGGTCGGCCGGCGGCGGCCCACCACCAGGTCAATGCCTCCACTGGTGCCCGCCGTCCGTGCTTCGCCCGGGGCGCTATGGCCGTCGAGGAGGCTCACCATCGCCGGTAGCTGGGCAGGATCGACGGATCCGTCGGCGTCCAGGAAGCAGACGATGTCCGATCGGGCGGCCAGCAGTCCGGTGTGTACGGCGGCGCCGTACCCAACAAGGGACTCGTGGACTACCCGAGCACCCAGGCGGCGCGCAACCTCAGCGGTGCCGTCGGTGGATGCGTTGTCCACAACAAGTACTTCGTAGCCGGGCGGAATTCGGTTCAGCACGCCCGGAAGCGCGCCGGCCTCATCGCGAGCGGGGAGAACTACTGTCACCTTCGGCTCCCGGGGCGCCTGCCTGGGATCCCGGGTCATGACTCGACCCTATGGGCGGCCAGTGTCACGCAGCGTCCCTGACCGATTACCAATCGGTGACGTCACCACCCAACGAGGAAGGGCCCCCGCGGACTCGGGACTGGATGAGTCTGACTATTCGCTGAAGAATGGTCGGAACTCCGATCGTCGCTGAACTGATCCCTAGGCTCAGCTCATGCCCACCGCACTCGTCGGTCAACCGGCCCTGCGCCGGTGGTCGCTGCGGGCAGAATTGATCGCGGTCGGCGTCAGCGCCGCCGTGGTGCTGGCAGCCTTCGTCTCCGAGCCGCTGTGGGGGGATGTCCACGCCCGCTTTCCGCCGCTGAGTGCACACCTTCAGCCCGCCTTCGGGCCCGGACTGCTGCTGGCTGCGGCTACCGCCGCACTGACCATCGCCTACGGGCCGCGCCTGGCGCTGGTCCTGTCGTGGCGCCGGCTGCTGTGGCTGACGTGGCTTGCAGGTCTGCTCTGGGGCCTGGGGCTGGCCCTGATCCGCGGCTGGTCCGGCGGGATCGTCAAGCCACTCACCAACCCCGCGGAGTACCTCGCCGACATCGACCGGTCGGCGAACATGGGTCCGCTGTTGTCCAACTTCGCCGAGTACATCGTCTACGCAGCCCCCGAACACTGGACCACCCAAGTCGCTGGGCATCCCCCGCTGTCCTTCCTCTTCTATCTCGCCCTTGATCGGATCGGCCTTGGCGGCGCGGCTTGGGGCGGCGCGATCACGGCCGGAATCGGCTCGACCGGAATCGTGGCCGTACTGGTCACTCTTCGGGCCCTGCGTGATGCGCGTACCGCCCGTCGAGCCGCCCCGTTCCTGGCGCTGACTCCGGCGGTGATCTGGCTGGTGGTCTCGGCCGACGGCATCTTTCTGGCTGTCAGCGCCTGGTCCATCGCCCTCGGCGCGCTGTCCCTTGCAACGGCCCGGCGAAAGCCTGAAACGCGCCCGGGTTGGGCGAAGGCAGCACACCGCGGCCGCCCCCGTGGCGTCGCGCTGGCCCTGGCAGCGGGCATCGGCCTGGGGGCATCCCTGTTCTTGTCCTACGGCTTGGTCCTGCTGCTGCCTGTTGCCCTGGTCGTGCTCGTCCTGCGCCGAGCCTGGTGGCCGGTCGTTCCCGCGGCCATCGGGGCCGCCGCGGTCGCCGTGGCCTTCGCCGCGGCAGGTTTCTGGTGGTTCGAGGGTCAGGCCGCGGTGGTCATCCGCTACTACGAGGGCATCGGTGCGCTACGGCCGTACTCCTACTGGATCTGGGCGAACGCCGCGGTGCTCGCCATCGCCCTCGGACCCGCTGTCATCGCCGGGATCGGGGCGGTGATCAATCGGCTTCGTCAGGGCGGGCACCGCGTACCCCCCGCGTACTGGCTGGCCGCGGCAGCCCTGTCGGGCATGCTGGCTGCCAGCCTGAGCGGGCTGTCCAAATCGGAGGTGGAGCGGATCTGGCTTCCGTTCATGGTTTGGCTGATCCCACTCGCGGCCGCGACCAGCCCGGACCGACAGCGCGGCTGGTTGCTCGCCCAGGTGATCGGTGCCGGGACCGTCGCCGTTCTGCTGGACACCTCATGGTGAGGGCCTGCCCGCATCCCTCGGTCGGGCGGATCCTGGTGGTCGAGGATGACCCGACCGTCCGTGATGTCGTTCGGCGCTACCTGGAACGCGACGGGTACGAGGTGACCGCACTCGACCGCGGAGCCGACGCACTCGCTGCGGTCGGGCAGCTGAATCCGGACTTGATCATTCTCGACATCATGCTGCCGGACATGAGCGGGATCGACGTCTGCCGCCAGCTGCGTCGGACCAGTCCGGTTCCGGTCATCATGGTCACCGCGCTGGGTGAAGAGGCCGACCGGGTGCTAGGGCTCGAGGTGGGGGCCGATGACTACGTGACCAAGCCGTTCAGCCCCCGGGAACTGGCACTGCGGGTCGCCTCGGTGCTGCGTCGGGCGTCCAGTTCGGCAATACCGGCCCCGCTGGTCACCGATGGCCAGCTGGTGGTCGACGGGCCGGCGCGTACGGCGACGCTGCGTGGCACCCCGGTGCCGCTGACGGCACGCGAACTCGACCTTCTGGCCTTCTTGATGACCCATCCTGGACAGGCTTTCACCCGTGAGCAGCTCCTGGACCAGGTGTGGGGCTGGTCGTTCGGCGACCACTCGACCGTCACCGTGCACATCAAGAGACTCCGGCGCAAGGTCGAGGACGACCCGGTACGGCCGACTCGGATCATCACCGTCTGGGGCACCGGCTATCGCTACGACCGAGAGGCCGCACCATGACCGAACTGCGCGACATCGCCCTGCTGGTCCTCGCCTGCACGATTCCGGTAGCTGCCCTGGCGGTCTGGGGGATGCGACGCCTGACCATGCGCACGATCACGGTCAACGTCGTCGTGCTAGCCCTGGTACCGGTCGCGGTCATCCTGGCCGGGGTCCTCGGTACGAGCGGGTTCATGTTCACCGCCGAACTGGAGCACACATTGATCGTCTGCGCGGTGGCAACGGCGGTGACGGTGCCGACGGCCGTACTGCTCGGTCGGCGACTGGCCGCGGCTACGATCTGGGAACGCGAGGCTCACGAGCGCGCCCGGGCCGTGGAAGCCTCCCGCCGCGAACTCGTCGCCTGGATCAGCCATGATCTGCGCACTCCGCTGGCCGGAGTACGCGCGATGGGTGAGGCGCTGGAGGACGGTCTGATCACCGGGCGAACCGCCACCGCCGATTACGCGGGCCGGATCCGTCGGGAGACCGAGCGTTTGTCGATCATGGTCGAGGATCTGTTCGAGTTGTCTCGGGTGACCGCCGGTGCGCTGGACCTGACCTTGGAGGCGGTGGCCATCGACGAGGTCGTCGACGAGGTCGTGCTCGGAGCCCGTGGTCCGGCCGAACTGCGTGGAGTTCGGGTGGAAAGCCGGCCGGCAGCGATGCCGGCGCTGGCACTGGCAAGCGACCAGGAACTGGCGCGAGTCGTCCGGAACCTGGTGGCCAACGCCGTACGGCACACACCCGCAGATGGCACCGTGGTGGTGGCGACCGGCCGGGAGGGCGGCGAGGTCTATCTTCGCGTGGACGACCGTTGCGGCGGGATCGCGGACACGGATCTTCCGAGGGTCTTCGACGTGGCCTTTCGCGGCGCCGACCCGGCCCGCCCGACGATCTCGGGGCTCTCCGGCGAACCGGCCGGTGCCGGTCTGGGACTGGCCATCGCCCGCTCGCTCGTGGAGGCCCAGAGTGGCCGGATCGATGTCGTCAACCACGACGGGGGCTGCCGCTTCGAGGTGCGGCTCCCGGCGGCCCAGACCGCCTGAGGCGTTCCGACCCTCAGTTCAGCCGCCCAGGCCGCGCAAGGGAGCATGCGCGAACGCGGTGATGCCCTCGTCGGGGCCGATCCGGGCGGTGAACCCGAGCTCTTGGCGCGCCCGGTCGGGTGCGGCGACGACGTGCCGAACGTCGGCGACACGATAATTGCCGGTGACGATCGGCTCAATGCCGCCGTGGGCCTTCGTGAGAATGCTCGCCATCTCACCGATAGTGGTCGGCTGACCGGAGCAGACGTTGTACGCGCGCAGTCCTCCGCTGACGACCGTGTCCTGAATGTTCTCCAGGGCAGCCACATTGGCCCGGCCGACGTCTTCGGCGTGGACGAAATCCCGAGTTTGGCCGCCATCTTCGAACACCGCCGGCGCCTGCTCGCGTTCCAGGGCTGATCGGAAGATTGCGGCTACGCCGGCATAGGGGGTGTCTCGCGG
>JALZDV010000119.1 GCA_030862345.1 Actinomycetota bacterium
GGGGGAGGGAGATTGCCAGTTCGGGTTCCTCGTCGACGCCGACCGCGATTTCCAGCGAGCCGCCCCCGATGTCGAGAGCGAGCAGTCGCCCCGCGCTCCACCCGTACCAGCGACGTACTGCCAGGAAAGTCAGCCGGGCCTCCTCCGGTCCAGTCAGCACAGCGAGTTCGACCCCGGTCTCGCGCTTGATCCTGGCCAGAACCGCGCTGGAGTTGGATGCGTCTCGTACCGCGGAGGTGGCGAAGGCGAGCAGGTCGTCGCATCCCTCATGGCGGGCGTCCTTCTTCGCCCGGGCGACGGCATCGACAAGGGACTGTTCCCCCGCCTTGGACAGCCGGCCGTCCTTGGTGAGGTTCTCAGCCAGCCGCAGAACCGACTTGGAGGAGTGCGTCGGAGTCGGGTGGCCGCCGCGATAGGCGTCCACTACAAGCAGGTGGACGGTGTTGGAACCGACGTCCAGGACTCCGAGGCGCACCCGCAAACTGTGTCACGACGGCTCCCACGACGGCGCATATGCACTGTGCGAGGGGTCCGGCCGCAGTCCTAGGCTCTGTGCATGGTTGTTGATCCGGGGTCCGGGATCGTTGATCCACCGACCACTGAGGTCGGCCTCGAATTCGCCCGTGAGTGGGTAGAGTTCGTCGATCCGGCGGACAGCGAGCACGTCGTACGCGCCGATCTGACCTGGCTCAACTCAGCCTGGACCTGCATCTACGGCCGCGGCTGCCACGGCATCATCAAGGACCGCCCCAACGACGGCTGCTGCAGCCACGGAGCGTTCTTCACCGACGAGGATGATGTGCGACGGGTGAAGACGTTCGTCAGACAACTGACACCGAAGTACTGGCAGTACTACCTGAAGGGTCAGAAGAGCTGGACCGAACGGGACGCCATCGGCGATGAGAAGAACCGGCTGCGCACCCGGGTGGTCGACGGCGCCTGCATCTTCCACAACCGACCCGGCTTCGCCGGCGGGGAAGGCTGCGCCCTGCACGCGCTGGCGTTGCGTACCGACAAACATCCACTCGAGACCAAGCCCGATGTGTGCTGGCAGTTGCCGATCCGCCGGGAACAGGAATGGGTGGATCGTCCGGATGACACCCGGGTATTGATCTCGACTCTCACCGAGTTCGATCGACGCGCCTGGGGTTCGGGCGGGCACGACCTGCACTGGTGGTGTACGAGTTCTCCCGATGCCCACGTCGGCCGCGAACCCCTCTATGTCGCCTACGGCCCGGAGCTCAGCGCGTTGATCGGTCCGGCCGCCTACGGCGAACTAGCCCGACTTGCCAGCGCCCGACTCGCCGGTGGGATGGTGGCCCCGCACCCGGCCAGTCCGTGATTTCCCGTCACAGGGTCGCCACGCTGGAGCTGAGGGCGCGCACGCGCGGGCGGCTCGCGAAGGTCCGTCGATAGGCCTGCGGAGAGACGCCCCGACGGCGGACGAATTGTTCGCGCATCCCCGCGGCCGTACCGAAACCCACGGTACGAGCGATGTGCTCGACACTGTCTGTACCGGACTCCAGGAGGTGTTCTGCTGCGGCCAGCCGGTGCGCCAGTACCCAGGCATGCGGAGTCGTTCCGGTTGCGGCCCGGAAGTGACGGGCGAAGCTGCGCGGTGACATCAGCACCCGCCGGGCCAGAATGGGGACCGAGAGTTCCTGGTCGAGGTGGGCGCGCATCCACTGCAGCAGTCCGCGCAACGGGTCGTCTCCGGCGCAGGTCGCCACTGGTGTCGCGATGAACTGGGCCTGGCCACCATCGCGGTGTGGCGGCACAACCATCGTGCGTGCCAACGCATTCGCCGCCTTCGCGCCGTACTCCCGGCGGATCAGGTAGAGGCAGAGATCGATGCCCGCCGCGGTGCCGGCGCCGGTGACGATCTGACCCTCGTCGACGTAGAGCACATCGGAATCCACGGTAGCCAGTGGGAAGGTCTCGGCCAGCAGGTCGGCGAACCCCCAGTGGGTGGTGGCCCGCCGGCCATCGAGCAGTCCGGCGTGCCCGAGCACGAATGCACCGCTGCAGTGGGTGGCGATCGTTGCGCCTCGGTCATAGGCGGTGCGCAGCGCCTCGATCACAGCGGCGCTGGGCGCAGCCACCGAGTCGATCGGTCCGGGACCGCAACCCCACGAGGGAATCTGGATGACGTCGGAGGCGGCGAGTCTGTCCAGACCGTGCTCGATCGTGAGCAGGATGCCGGTGTCCAGGCGGTTCAGTCCCGGCTCCTCGGCCACCAGGGCGAAATCGAAAGCCGGGATGCCCAGGTCAGTGCGGTCGTACCCGTAGACCTCAGAGAGGACCCCGATGCCGAATCCCCCGTTTCCGGGACCCATCAGGCCGCTGACCACCGGACGTTTCGCCATTGGAGCAGTATGGCAGATTTCCCGCGGCTGTGGGCATTTCTGCCACTTCCAGATCTGGGACAGCGGACGCATGCTTGGTCGCATGTTCTACATCCATTGCCCGACGGCAGATCGGGACGAGCTGATTGCTGACAGTCGAGTCGTTCGCCTGGTGAACCGGCCGGGCCACATCGCCGTGGTACTGGCCTGCCATTGCGGCAAGAACCACGTGATCCGCACCGGCCGCAAGCTGCTCGAAAACGCCGCAGGCCAGGCAGCCTGACCGCAGCTTCCATCCCGGTCAGCGTTGCCTGTCCTGGCTGGACGAAGGCGGTGTCGATCTGAACCCGGGGGTGCTGCCCCGCGGGTCAGGCCTCGAACTTGTAGCCCAGCCCTCTTACGGTCATCAGGTGACGCGGGCGGCCCGGATCCGGTTCGAGCTTCGCGCGCAACCGCTTCACGTGTACGTCGAGGGTCTTCGTGTCCCCCACATAGTCCGAGCCCCAGACCCGGTCGATGAGCTGGCCACGGGTCAGCACCCGCCCGGAGTTGCGCAGCAGGATCTCCAGCAGGTCGAACTCCTTGAGCGGCATGGACACCGACGTCCCGTTCACCGACACCGTGTGCCGCTCGACATCCATGCGGACCGGGCCAGCTTCCAGGGCCGCCGCATCGTCCAGGACATCTACCTCTTGGCCGCGGCGAAGCACCGCCTTCATGCGGGCCAGGAGCTCACGAGCGGAGTACGGCTTGGTGACGTAGTCGTCGGCGCCCAGTTCCAGGCCGACGACCTTGTCGATCTCCGCGTCCTTTGCGGTCAACATGATGATCGGTACGGCACCTCGGCCGCGAAGAGCGCGACAGACCTCGGTGCCGGACAGTCCAGGCAGCATCAGATCCAGCAGGACGATGTCGGCGCCATGCCGGTCATAGCTCTCGAGTGCACCCGGCCCGGTCTCGGCGATGTCGACCTCGTACCCCTCCTTGCGCAGCACGTAGGACAGAGCATCGGAGAAGGACTCCTCGTCCTCGACGACGAGCACCCGGGTCATGAAGTCAGTTCCTTCTCGTGGCATTGGCGGTAGCGGCAGCTGCCGCAGTTTCCCGTCGATGCTCGGTCGCGGAGATGGCGAGCGGCATCGGCTTGTTATCTCCGACGTCTCCACGTGGCGCGAGTGGAATGCGCACGGTGAATGTCGACCCGATTCCGGGTTCGCTCCATACCTCGACCGAGCCCCCATGGTTGGTGACGATGTGCTTCACGATGGCCAGACCCAGGCCCGTACCACCGGTCGCAGACGCCCTCGACTGGTCGACGCGATAGAACCGTTCGAAGACCCGCTGCCGATCGGTGTCCGGGATGCCCACGCCAGCGTCGGTGACCGCGATCTCGGCGAACCCGGACCGGGTCCGGGTACTTACCGACACGTGCGTCGCACTGGCGCTGTAGGCGACGGCGTTGGTCAGTAGATTCGTCACAGCGGTGATCAGCTGTGACTCCACGCCTCGCACGATCAAGCCGTCCTGGCCGGCCGAGTTGAGCTGGATTCCCTTGGCGTTGGCCGCAAGCCGGGTGCGGTCCATCGCCTCGGCGATGACCGCGTCGAGCGGCACGGGTTCCAGGGCGGGCAGGGGATCGCCACCCTGCAGCCGGGACAGGTCGATCAGCTCTCGCACCAGCCGGGCCAGTCGCTCGGCCTCGTGGCGCATCCGGGCAGAGAACCGGCGGATCGCCTCGGGGTCGTCCGCGGCCTGCTGGACCGCCTCGGCAAGCAGCGTCAGCGCGCCTACAGGGGTCTTGAGTTCGTGGCCGACGTTGGCGACGAAGTCGCGGCGTACGGCCTCGACCCGCCGTACCTCGGTGACATCCTGCAGCAGCAGGGCCACCGTGCCGGAGGGATCGAGTCGTGCGGCATGAACGGCGATCCGGCGCGGTCCAGACCCGACGACATGCTCGGGAAGGGCTACTTCGGTACGCCGGGTGCCGGTCGCCCGGGCACTGCTCACGGCAGAGACCAGCGCCGACATGCTGACCCGGTCTTCGCGGACCACGCCGAGCTCACGAGCCGATGCGTTTGCCAGCAGCACGAGATCATCCGGATCGACCACGATGGCGGCCGGGTCCATGACATCGACCAAGCGCCGGATGCCGACAGGCTCGTCTGGAGTCTCTGGCGCGGAACTGACCGCAGTGGTCTCGGCCCGCTCTGGCCGACGTGCGAGGAGGACTCCGATCGCGAGGCCGACGAGCAGACCCGCGAGCACGCCCAGGACGACCTCCACAGACATGATGGTAAGGCGCCGGAGAGTCCTGGCCGCTCGTGCGAGACCGAGGCAGCGCAGCCGAGGTGAAGTGTTCACTCGCGCGTTGCGGCGCGTTCACGCCGAGCCCGCCGCGATGTGACCGTTCGGCCTAGCCTCTGTTCTAAGACAAGGGAGACCTGGAATGCGCGAGAGCTACCACGACGAGTTGGATCAGATCGGCGCCACGCTGGTCGAGCTCACCAAGCACGTTGCCACGGCCATGGTCACTGCCTCGAATGCCCTCCTCGAGACCGATCTAGACAGTGCACAGGCCACGATCGCCGGAGATCACCGGATCGACGAACTCCGTACCGGGGTCGAAGAACGCTGCTTCATGCTGCTGGCGCGGCAGCAGCCCGTGGCCGGCGATCTCCGCACGATCACCACGGCTCTTGCCACCGCGGCTGACCTCGAACGGATGGGCGACCTCGCCGCGCACATCGCCAAAGTAGCCCGGATGCGCTACCCGTCGGCGGCCGTGCCGGAAGAGGTACGCCCGTCCCTGGAGCAGATGGGTCTGCTGGCGGCCCGGCTATCGGTCAAGGTCGGTGAGGTCATCGAGGGCCGCGACGTTCCGTTGGCCCGCGAGCTCGAGGCCGAGGACGATCTGATGGACGCCCTGCACCGCGAGCTGTTCTCCATCCTGCTCGCCGAGACCTGGTCACATGGAGTCGAGCCGGCCATCGACGTCACCCTGCTCGGGCGCTATTACGAACGCTTCGCCGACCATGCAGTGCTCGTGGCCCGCCGAGTCATCTATCTGGTGACCGGAGTGTGGCCCGAAGAGGTGGGCGCCAAGGTCGGCTGAACCCGCGCTTATGGTTGCTTGCGACCCTGGTTCTTGACCGCTTCGATGGCAGCGGCTGCGGCATCCGGATCGAGATAGATCCCGCCGGGCGTACGAGGTCGCAGCTCGGTGTCCAACTCGTAGCGCAGCGGGATCCCGGTCGGCACGTTCAACCCGACGACCGCTTCCTCGCTCATCCCGTCGAGGTGCTTGATCAGCGCCCGCAGGCTGTTGCCATGGGCGGCAACGAGAACGGTCCGACCGGCTCGAAGATCCGGGACGATCGCGTCGTACCAGTACGGGAGCATCCGGACTACCACGTCGGCCAAGCACTCCGTACGCGGTCGTAGCTCGGGCGGCAGCGCGGCATAGCGCGGGTCGTGGAACTGCGAGTTCTCAGCATCGACGTCCAGCGGGGGCGGCGGTGTGTCATAGGAGCGCCGCCACAGCATGAACTGCTCCTCGCCGTACTCGGCCATGGTCTCAGCCTTGTCCTTGCCCTGCAGCGCGCCGTAATGCCGCTCGTTGAGCCGCCAGGATCGGCGCACCGGCAGCCACAGGCGGTCGGCTGCATCCATGGCCAGTTCGGCTGTCCGGATCGCGCGGCGCTGAACCGAGGTGTGCACCACGTCCGGCAGCAGGTCCTGCTCGCGAAGGAGTTCGCCACTGCGGGCGGCCTCGGCCAGCCCCCGGTCGGTGAGTCCGACATCCACCCAACCGGTGAACAGGTTGAGCTTGTTCCAGTGGCTCTCACCGTGCCGAAGCAGGACGAGGGTGCCGGTCGTTGCAGTCACCGCTTCATACTGCCCGACCATGGGCACTGCACAGGATCAGTGGGCCGCACAGCTGGCGGCATGGACGATCGATCCGGAGATCCTCGCCGGCGCACCGGAATCGCCGTACGGGTTTCCGCCCGGGCTCTTCGGCACTCGGAGCGGCGCCGAGTCGACTCATCGAGCGATCTCAGCCGCGCTTCCCGGTCGCGGCAGCGTGCTGGACATCGGTTGCGGTGGCGGCGCAGCCAGCCTTCCCCTGGCCGCCGTCGTCGACTCGTTCCTCGCAGTCGATGCTTCCGAGCAGCTGCTGCAGTCCTACGTACGCGCCGCTGCTGACAGCGGCATATCGGTCAGGACCTGGTGCGGCACATGGCCCGACATCGCGGCCGAGGTTCCGAGTGCGGATGTCGCCGTGGCGGCCAACGTCGTCTACAACGTGCCCGACATCGGGGCCTTCCTGCGCGCGATGACCGACCATGCCCGGCATCGGGTCGTCATCGAGCTGACCGACTCCCATCCATGGACCGGAATGGCGGCACTGTGGCGGCACTTCCACCACCAGGACCGACCCCGAGGTCCGACGACGGCAGACTTCCTGGAGGTCACCGCCGAGTTGGGGTTCGAGACGCACGTCGAGTCCTTCCGCCGGACGGCGGTGTGGGCCAGCGCCCCGCCCAAGGTGGTCCTCGCATTCACCCGACGTCGACTGTGTTTGCCGGCGGAACGCGAGTCCGAGGTGGCCGCTGCGATGCGGGAACTTGCCCCACCCCCGGCCACGACGGCGAGCACCGTGTGGTGGGACGTTTGAGAGCGAGGGCTGAACGCGTCAACGATCCGGCTGCGGCCAGGCCAGCGCGACTCCGAAGCCGACCAGGGTGGCTCCGGTAACGGCATCCAGCCCTCGCCGGGTGCTGGGGCGGC
>JALZDV010000058.1 GCA_030862345.1 Actinomycetota bacterium
GCCGAGGGCAGATCGAAACCGGCACCCGATGTCCTGATCGTCAGCTTGGCCCGGCTGATCCGCTGACCCAAGGTGGCATCGGGCACCAGGAATGCCCGCGCAATCTCCTCGGTGGTCAGTCCGCCGACGGCGCGCAGCGTGAGTGCGATCCGGCTCCCCGGGCTGAGGGGCAGGACTGCAGCACATGAACAGCACGATCAGGCTGTCGTCCTGCTCGCCGGCGACATCAGCGGATCCGGTCAGGTGTTGGTCGGGCGGGTCGAGGTGTGCCACCCGGTCCTCGCGCTCGCGCCGGGCGTAATCACTGCGGAGCAGGTCGATCATGGTGCGGGAGGCGACCCGAATCAGCCAGGACCGGGGCCGGTCCGGTACGCCGGAGTCGGGCCACTGCCTGGCCGCCACAAGCAGGGCACCAAGGTTCCTTGGCTTCGATGTACGGGCCGTCGGTGGCCACCGCGCCTGCGTCGGTCTTGCGAACCGTCTTACTGTGCGATGGGTCGGCAAGCCCCTCGGAGCTGACCCACTCCCGGGATCGGGTGAACTCGGACTGCAGGTTCTCGTAGAAGTCACAGATTGCCTGGATGTCCTCGGCGGTCACGTCCTGTTCGTCCCAGGCCGTGGCACTGGAGCTCTCGGCCTTGAGCCGGAGGGCCAACAAGATGCAGGCGATGATCAAACTGTCGAATGCCAGTGCAGCGCCTGCGCCGTGGGCCCGCGGGTCGACCTGGATGCCCCGATTCGTCGCCGGCTTCCGGATCGGACTGATCGTCGCCGGCGTCTTCGTAGCCGACCCGGAGAACTCCTCTTCCCCGTCGGCACGCCGAATGGCCCAGCCGCAGTTGTCCAAGCCCTGGCGGGTCAGTGACGGCACCCCGGCCACGACGACGAACATCGCTCCGGCGAGCAGGCCGATAGTGCGTCGGGTGATCGGGTCGGACAGGGCGTGGCTGCGCGTCACCCAAGCCGGGTCATGGTCGACGAGTAGCCGCCACCGCCTGGGTAGACCCACTCGCCGGCGACCACGCTGTCGTCAGCGCTGAAGCGGCCCTCGAAGTGGGCCGGCGAACCCTTCTCGCCTGCCCAGATCAGCAACGAGTCGCCCTCCAGTTCGACCCGCTGCTGCAGGAAGAACTCGCCGGGCAGGAATTCGTAGGTGACCCTGCCTGCGGCTCCGCCACTTCCGGTCCAGGTCCCGACCAGCCGGCGCAGTGCGGCCAGCTGAGCACTGGGAGTCGGGGGCTGCTGGGGGGTTTGTTCATGGGTCATGATCTATCTCCTTCGTAGAGGTGGTTTGATGTGCGCTGCTACGTCGGAGACGGCACGTACCTTTCGACACGCCAACTGGCTTGTCTGCATAGGTTTTTTGATTTCGTGGCAGGGCCTAACTGGGTGCTATTGCGCAATGACATCAGGTAACTTCGGCGTAAGGCTTCACCTGTAAGGCCAGACGAGCGGGGGTCAGCGTGGACCGAGGCTACGAGGGTTTCTGCCTCACCGACCCGTTGTTCTACGACTCGCCGACGGTGTCTCGATGGGACGACGTTGACTTCAAGGTCGCCGATTTGACGGTGCCCGATGGCTGGCGACGCACAGAACTCGAGGACTGGCTGGTGTATGCCCCGGAGCAGGCCAGCCTGCCGACCCAGGGGTGGAAGATCCATGTGTCGGCAACCCTGGACAACGCCGCCGAGATCCTGGATGTGATCTGGGACTACTGCATCCCGCGGGGCATCGCCTTCAAGTTCGTTCGTAGCCGGCAACTGTTGCTGCTGGCCAACGGCAAGTACGCTCACCGCGGGTCGAGCGGGAAGTTCGTGACGATCTTTCCCGCTGACGACGCCGAGTTCGAGGCGGTCGCCACCGAGTTGGACGCGGCCCTGGGCGGGCAGCCCGGTCCGTACATCCTGAGCGACCTGCGCTGGGGACAAGGGCCGCTCTACGTCCGGTACGGCGGGTTCACCGAGCGATACTGCATCGGCGGCCACGGCGAGTTGGAACCGGCGATCGAGGATCCGGACGGCGATTTGGTCCCGGACCGTCGCGGGGCGACGTTCTACACCCCGCCGTGGGTGTCGGTCCCGGATTGCCTCGCGCCGCATCTGGCCGCCCGTACGAGCCAAACCGTGGAAGACATCCCGTACCGGATCGAACGACCGCTGCATTTCTCCAACGGCGGTGGGGTCTACGCGGGGGTCGACCGGGAGACCGGGCAGGCTGTGGTGCTCAAGGAGGCTCGGCCGCATGCAGGACTAGCCGTGGATGGTGCCGATGCGGTGACCCGGTTGCGGCGAGAGCGGGACATGCTGGCGCGGCTGGCGGGCCTGGACATCGCCCCCGAGGTGCTGGACTACCTGACCGTCGGGGGGCACGAGTTCCTCGTGTTGGAGTTCGTGGAAGGGCCGCCGCTGAGCAACACCCTGGTCGACCGCTATCCGCTGGCACTGCTCGGCGATGACGTCAAGTACGACGAGTACACGACCTGGGCCCTCGACATGCACGGCCGGGTCGAGGCGGCGGTGGCTCGGGCCCACGAGCGCGGAGTGGTCATCGGCGACCTGCATCCCTACAACATCCTGGTTCGACCGGACGGGCGGATCGCCCTGATCGACCTCGAGATCGCCTCCGACGTCAAGGAGGGAAAGCGCCCGACCCTCGGAGACCCAGCGTTCATGTCCCCCCGCGAGTGCATCGGGTTCGACATCGACTACTACGCCCTGGCCTGTCTGAGGTTCTTCCTGTTCATGCCGATCACCGAACTGCTCAGCCTCGATCCGAGCAAGGGCGAGGAGTTCGCCTCGGTGATCGCAGCCCACTTCCCGGTGCCGATGGATTTCCTTCGGGTCGCCGTGGATGTCATCAACGCCGGCCCGACTCCGCGCGCGGTGATCAGCCTGCGTCGGCCGCAGTTGGACGTCGACCCGGCGAGCTGGGCGGCAGTGCGTGCGTCGATGACTGCCGGCATTCTGGCCAGCGCAACACCGGAGCGCGACGACCGGCTCTTTCCCGGCGACATCAACCAGTTCGAGACCGGAGGCCTCAACCTCGCGCACGGCGCGGCCGGGGTCCTGTACGCGCTGGCCGTCACCGGCGCCGGCCGGTTTCCCGAGCACGAGCAGTGGCTAATCAGCCGGGCCACCAATCCGCAGCCGGGAACCCGGTTCGGACTCTACGATGGCCTGCACGGCGTCGCGTACGCCCTGGATGCGCTGGACCGGCGTGATGATGCGCTGCGCGTACTGCAGATCTGTGTAGATGAACTCGGCGACAACTGGGACCAGCTTGGCCTCGACCTCCACGGCGGGCTGGCCGGGATCGGGCTCAACCTCGCGCACTTCGCGGAGGTGACCGGCGAGTCATCCCTGTGGGATCTGGTTGCTGCGGTGACTGAGTACGTTGCCGAGGAGCTGGGTGACGTGGAATCGGTGCCGACCACGAGTGGCAAGAAGAATCCCTACGCCGGGCTATTACGTGGGTCTTCCGGGCCGGCCCTGCTGTTCCTGCGGTTGTTCGATCGGGTCGGGGACCCAGCGCTGCTCGACCTGGCTGCGACCGCACTGCGTCAGGATCTGCGTCGCTGCGTGGTGCGCGATGACGGGGCGCTCGAGGTCAACGAAGTCTTTCGCACGACGCCCTACCTCCTCAACGGGAGCGTGGGGATCGGGCTGGTCCTGGATCGTTATCTCACCCGGCGCCACGACGAAGAGTTCGCCATCGCCAGCCGGGGTACCGACGTCGCCGCCCGATCAGAGTTCTACATCCAGCCCGGACTCTTCTCCGGCAGAGCTGGGATGATCCTGCATCTGTGCCGAAAGCACGCTCCGGGAACGGCCGGAGCCGACCCACTCATTGCCGGCCACGTCCGGCGGCTCGAGTGGCATGCCGTCGATTACGCGGGTCACCTTGCCTTCCCCGGCGAACAGCTGCTCCGGCTCTCGATGGACCTGGGCACCGGAACCGCCGGAGTTCTGCTCGCCCTCGGCGCCGCGCTACACGACCGGCCGGTGCATCTCCCGTTCCTCGGTCCGGCGTCCGCCGACCGTTCTTTAGTTACCGGGGGGAGGTGAATCACTATGGCCATTCTCGACCTGCAAGGTCTCGAGGTTGAAGAGGGGACTGCTGCTCGCCGCAGCCGTCGCAGCCGGAGGTGTGGCGCGAGCCGCCTCAGCCTCGCCTTCTGCTAGGAGTAGCACGATCATGGTCTGGCAGTCGCTCCGTCCTCGGGTCGGGGCGGCTGCCAGACTCGTTTCACCGAGGGGGTGAGTGACACGGAGGACTTCCCGCCGCCCGCCGGGCTACTCGTCCAGGTGGGACGCCACGCCGGCGGATGGGTCAGCGTGCTGGCGGTCAACACCCTCGTTGTCGCCGCCGCCGAACTCGCTCTGCCGGCCGTCCTCGGTCAGACGCTCGACGGGGTCCTGGGGGTCAGCGCCCCGGGCATGTGGTTGGCGCTGCTCGTGGCCCTGGTGGTCGTCCTGTCACTCGGTGAAGCTCTGGAGGACATCGCTACCGGTACGGCAACCGCGGCTTCCACGGCCTGGCTGCGGCACACCGCCCTGCGACATGTCCTGTCGGTCGGTTGGCGCACGGCCGAGCGCTTCCCGCCCGGCGATCTGGTTGCCCGGCTGGTCGGTAACACCGCGGAGGCCGGCAGCGGGGCACCCGACGGCATCCGCGGGGTGGCCGCACTCATCCCCGCGGTCGGCGGAACGGTCGCCCTCGCGCTGATCGACCCGTGGTTGTGCTTGACGTTCCTGGTGGGAACGCCCCTGCTGATGGCCCTGCTCTGGGCCTTCGCCCGCGACGCATCGGAACTCGCCGAGGGTTATCTGCGCGTCCAGGGCAAAATTGCCGGCCGGCTCGTCCAAGCGCTGTCCGGCGCCCGCACGATCGCAGCCGCCGGTACGGCCGAGCGGGAGACCCGCCGGGTGCTGGCGCCGTTGTCTGCCCTGCACGACTATGGAATGCGGATGTGGCGGGCGCAGACCCGGATCACCGCGCAGGATCTGCTGCTGCTCTCGGGCCTGGAGATCGCGGTGCTCTCGGTTGCGGGTCTGCAGCTGTCCCGTGGTCGGATCTCGCCGGGGGAGCTGCTGGCCGCCAGCCAGTACGTCGCCCTGGGAGCGGCGCTCAGCTCCGTGATACCAGCACTGACCAGGTTCATCCGGTCCCGGGCAGCGGCCCATCGCGTCGGTGAGGTGCTCGGCCTTCCGGCCGTCCCGTACGGGAACGCCGCTCTGCCGACCGGCCGTGGCCGGGTCGAGTTCCGAGGGGTGTCGGTGCGTGCCGGTGACCGGCTGATCCTGAATCGCATCAACCTGGTGATCCCCGCCGGTTCCCTGGTCGCCGTCGTCGGGCCGACCGGTGCCGGGAAGTCACTGTTCGCTGCGGTGGCGGGCCGGCTGGTCGACCCTGACGGTGGAACCGTGACCCTCGATGGCGTGCCGCTGGCCGAGCTGAGCCGGCCGGATCTGCGCGCTGCGATCGGCTACGGCTTTGAGCGTCCGGTGCTGATCGGTGACACCCTGGCTGACGTCATCGCCTTCGGTGCGCAGACCCCGGACGAAGATGCGCTGCTCGAAGCTGCTCACGCAGCTCGAGCCGACGCGTTCATCCGCCACCTACCGAATGGGTACCAGACTGCGCTGGTCGAGGCGCCGATGTCCGGGGGCGAGATGCAGCGCATGGGTTTGGCGCGGGCATTCGCCCACCCGTGTCGGTTACTGGTCCTGGACGATGTGGCGGCAAGCCTCGACACCGTCACCGAGCACGAGATCAGCCGCGCCCTGACCGGGGCGATGGCCAATCGAACTCGAATTCTGGTGGCCCACCGGGCTTCCACCGCGGCCCGCGCCGACCAGGTGATCTGGTTGGAAGACGGGAGGGTGCGGGCG
>JALZDV010000066.1 GCA_030862345.1 Actinomycetota bacterium
GATCCGCCCTCGGCGCAGGAGTTGCCCGATCGACTCGCCGCGGTTCTCCATGTGTTGTATCTGATCTTCAACGAGGGGTACGTCGCTTCCTCGGGCGCGGACCTGCTGCGCAACGCCCTGAGCGCTGAAGCGATCCGACTCGTCCGGATGTTGCGCCGGTCGCTCCCCGATGACGGCGAGGTCGCCGGCGTGCTCGCGCTCCTGCTGCTGACCGATGCCCGCCGCCAGCTACCAGCAGGCAGCACAACTCACGACGAGCATCCCCGAGCGTCGGCATCTGCAGGCGCGAGCGGCTCGGCTCTAGCCTCGCCCCTCGAGGTTGCGGTTTCGGCCAAGCGCAGCGGCGACTGCTGCAAACCGCTCCCGGTCCAGCACGGCCCCCTCGCGCCGTACGGCGTGCTGGTCGAGCCGGATGATCCGGTCGACCCGCACCTCGCTGGGCCTCCGGTCGCGGTCCCAGGGGCCGCTTCCGATGTCGACCCACACCTCGTGCCGCCTGTCGGCAGCGTCCGTGCGGTCGGTGTCCTTGCTGGTGAGCATCAGTACCAGCAGCCACCTACCGTCTCGGCCGATCACCAGCGACGGCCGGTCCTTTCCCTGGCGGTGGTCATCCTGGTACGGGATCCAGCCCCAGACCACCTCACCGGGATCCGCGTCGCCGTCCAGGTGCGGTGCGTACTTGATGTCCACGACACCGGTGTAGTCACCGGGATATCCGGCGCCGCGTGGGGCAGTGATCGTGGTACGGGGCAGCAAGCGGGACATGGTCTTCGCGATTCGCGAGCCAAGCCGGCCTGGGTCCATACCGCAGCCTAACCATCCGGTTAGGCATGCCTGCCGCCTCTAGGGTTCGGTCGAATCCGCGGAAACTAGCAGGGCGGCACCGATCGCCCCGCCGTGATCACCGAGTTCGGCGAGCAGCATCGCCGGCGGTCGGTCCGAGACGAACAGATGCGGCAGGGTGGCAGCGCGCACAGACTCCAGGAACGGCTCCCCCAGCCGAGTCCCGAGACCGCCGCCGATGATGACCGCTTCCAGATCCAGCAGGTTGACCGCCGATCCGATTCCAGCTCCCAACGCCCGGACGGCACGCTTCATCAGTAGGGTCGCGAGTGGATCCCGGTCGGCAAGGGCCCGGGCGAACACGCCGCTGGCCAACCGATTCCGGCCCCGGCTCTCCATGATCTGGAAGAGAGCGGTCTTTCGACCGCGACGGACCAGTTCCCGGGCGCTGTGCTCCATCGGCCCCCGACCGGCGTAGGCCTCCACGCAGCCACGCCGCCCACAGGGGCACCTCGCGCCCCCGCGCCGGATGACCATATGCCCGAACTCGCCGGCCGCTCCGCGGCCCAGCCAGGGCTTGCCGTCGAGGATCAGGCCGCCGCCGACACCGGTTCCACAGAAGACGCCGATCATCGACTGGTAGGGCCGTCCGGCGCCGAGGTGGAACTCCGCCTCGGTGGCCACCGTCACGTCGTTGCCCAGCACGACTGAGGTCCCGAGCATGTCCCCCAGTTCTGGGGCCAGCCGGTAGCTGCCCGACCAGCCGGGCAGGTTACCGGCACCGGTGACCGATCCCTGGGCCGCGTCCACCGCGCCCGGTGAGCCGACACCCACCCCGGCCAGGTCCCCGACATCGATCTCGGCATCATCTGCTGCCGCCCGCAGCGCCGCGGACATCGCCTCGGCGACGTCTCTGGGCGTTCCAGCCGTCGGTGTCGGCTGCCGTGACGAGCCCAGCACGGCGTTGGCCCCGTCCAGCACGATCGCTTGGATCTTGGTGCCGCCCAAATCTATTCCGCCGCGAGGGCGGGCAACTGATGTTCGCTGCGTCATGGCCGGACTAGTGCCCCATACCGGCTCGCGCTAACTTGCCCTGTGATGAGTGAGACAGCGATGACAGTGCACAGCGCCGCCGGGCACCGCACCGACGAGCGACGACACGGCGGGCGATGACGCTCACCGTCGGGGTGGACATTGGCGGGACCAAGGTCGCAGCCGGCGTCGTGGACGAGTCGGGCGCGATTCTGGCGACTGCCCTGCGGGACACTCCCGCCGAGGACCCGGCCCAGACCGTGGACGTCATCACCGACGTCATCACCGAACTTCGCGACTCCCATGACGTCGAGGCCATCGGGCTCGGCGCCGCCGCGTTCATCGACGCCCGGCGATCAACGGTGGTGTTCGCGCCCAATCTGGCCTGGCGCAACCTCGCACTGCGGGAGACAGTCGAGAAGAGCTCCG
Source organism: Actinomycetota bacterium (assembly GCA_030862345.1). Classification (GTDB taxonomy): domain Bacteria; phylum Actinomycetota; class Actinomycetes; order Mycobacteriales; family Geodermatophilaceae; genus JACCQS01. The sequence continues at coordinate 2,245 of JALZDV010000066.1, forward strand.
GCCTTCCCGTCGTCGTCGAGAACGACGCCAACGCCGCTGCCTGGGGCGAGTCACGCTTTGGTGCAGCCCGCGACGTGGATTCCATGGTCATGCTCACAATCGGCACGGGCGTCGGCGGTGGAGTGGTCCTGGACGGCCAGCTCTTCCGGGGTTTCAACGGGATGGCCGCCGAGATCGGTCACATGACCGTCGTCCCCGACGGTCGCCGCTGCGGCTGTGGCAATCGGGGTTGCTGGGAGCGCTACGCCAGCGGGCGGGCCCTGGTACGGGAGGCCCGAGACCTGGCCGACGTCGCCCCGGAGTTCGGCGCCCGGATGCTGGAGCTGGGCGACGGAGATCCCGAAGGCATCACCGGCCCGGAGGTGACCCAGGCCGCCCACGAGGGGGATCCGGCAGCACTGGAGGCCTTCTCGTTCATCGCGACCTGGCTCGGCCGCGGAATGGCCTCACTGGCTGCACTGCTCGACCCCGGAATGTTCGTACTGGGCGGCGGGGTCTCCGATGCCGGCGAACTGCTCCGCGCTCCGGCCGAGCAAGCCTTCATCTCGCGACTCACCGGCCGCGCGTACCGCACCCCGCCGCAGGTGGCGATCGCCGAACTCGGCGGTGAGGCCGGAATCGTCGGCGCGGCCGACCTCGCCCGCCGCCGCTAGACGGGCAGTTTGGCCCGCTCATAGGCGTCGATCTCGGCCAGCAGTTTGCGCTTGCCGGCGTCGTTGCGGAACGAGACCCGCACGGCCGTACGCGCCAGGTCGGCCAACTCGACCGAGGACAGTCCGAAGACGTTGTACGCGATCTCGTACTCCCGGCAAAGCGTCGTGTCGAACATGCCCGGATCGTCTGAGTTCAACGTGAGGGTGACCCCCGCCGCCCGCAGCACCGGAAAGGGATGATCCTCGATCCGGGCCACCGCGCGGGTACGCACATTGGAAGTCGGGCAGACTTCGAGGGCGATCCCGTGCTCGCCGAGATAATCCATGAGCCGGGGATCCTGGGCGGCTGCAATCCCGTGGCCAATCCGGTGCGCGGCAAGGGAATCGATCGCGTCCCAGACGGTCTCCGGACCGGTCGTCTCTCCGGCGTGCGGCACGCTGGCCAGCCCCAGTGCTCGGGCCCGGGCGAACACCGCGGCGAACTGCGGCCGGCCGATCCCCTGCTCGGGCCCGCCCAGTCCGAAGGCCACGCTGCCGTCGGGCGCGTACCGCTCGACCCACTCGATCGTCCGCAGGCCCGAGGGCAGACCGAGCTCGCCCGGTATGTCGAAGATCCAGGCCAGCTCCACCCCGTGCTCGGACAGCGCCCTCGCGCGACCGTTCGTGTAGGCCGCAGCCACATCCTCGGCGGCGATCCCGACCACGAGGTGGCTGTCTGGGGTCGCTGTGACTTCGGCGTACCGGACGTTCTGTCCTGCCATGTCGGCACCGATCCCGACGACGAGAGCCTCGATGTCCTCCGGGGTGCGGATCAGCGAGTTGACCGCGATGTAGACCTCGATGAAGTGCGCGAAGTCGGTGAACTCGTAGAAGATGCTCAGCGCTTTCGGGTCGGTCGGCACGCCGGAATCCGGGTGCCGGCGCGCCAATTCGAGAACGGTCGGCACGGATGCCGATCCCACGAGGTGGACGTGCAGTTCGGCCTTGGGGAGCCCGGAGATGAACGCCGGAACGTTGATGAACTCAGCCACGCTGCGCAGCCTTCCAGAACTGGAAGTTCGCGGGCCGAAGCTCAGCGAGCGGCTTCGAACAGGTGGTAGAGCAGCAACAGCTGGGTCACGGCAAGGGGCTCGTTCCGGTCGTCCCCGCCGATCATGCCCAAACCGGTAGGCACGGTGTCCTCACCTCCCATGTCGGCCCAGATGGCGTGCTCCAGGACGTGGATGTCCGAGGACGGGGCGTACCCGTGCACGTGCAGGGCATCAGTGGGCCGGCCGTCCTCGTCGCGGATCAACTTCAGGTGCATCGCTCGACCGTCCACCTGTTTGAACACCGCGGACAGATCCGGATGGCGCACCGTCGACCGCAGGAGCAGCTCTGCCGACAGCGGAGTCTCCGGCGGGTCGTTTCGGCCCGGGATGGGCGCGAAGCGCACGACGATGTCCGCGTAGGTCCGCTGCGGGTGGATGAATTCGGCGGACTCCGGCTCGCGCTTGTCCAACTCGGCCTCGACCTGGGCGCGGTCATACCCGCGCTTCTTGGTGTCGCGGGCGATCTTCCATTCGCGCCGGATCTCTTCGACCGGATCGAGGTAGACGGTCACGTCGAAGCAGGCCCGGGCCAGCTTGGTGGACAACGGCAGCAGACCCTCGACGATGACGAACTCGCGCGGCTCGACGAGCTCCGGGCGGACCAGTTCGCCAGTGGAATGCTCGTACACCGGCTTGAGGATTGGCTGACCGGTAGCCAGCATCTGCAGGTGCTGTTCCATGATCTGGACGTAGTTGCACTCGGGGTGTAGCGCGGTGAAGGGCAGCATCTTTCGTTCCACGCGGTCGTAGCGGTGGTAGTCGTCCACGCAGATGGCAGTGATCCGGTCGTGCCCGAGCGCATCGACCAGCCCTTGGGTCAGAGTCGTCTTCCCGGCGGCGCTGTCACCGGCGATCGCGATCATCACCGGTCTCGCGCCGCCCTTGGCCCGGCCCATCTTCACGATCTTGTCGGGCACCTAGGACGTCCTTCCTCGATCGCGCCTCGATCGCGCACAGCACCTGATCGTCCAGGCTAGGAGTCACCTAGTGGGATCGGACCCCGTCGCCGGGGGAAGGGCAGGGGGAGCCGAACTAATCTGTGCCAATGCCCCCGCCGTTGCGAGTCGTCCTCGTCGACGACCATCCGATGGTCCTGGAGGGGCTCAAGGCAATGCTGGCGCGGCGCGCCGGCGAGATCCGGATCGTTGGGCAGGCCGGCACCAGCGACGAGGCCTTCCGGGTGGTCGGCGACCTGCGACCGGACATCGTCGTACTGGACGTACGGCTGGGCCGGGACAGCGGGCTGGACGTCTGCCACCGGCTCATCGCTCGGGATCCGACGTGTCGGGTGGTGTTCCTGACGGTGTACGACGACGAGCAGTACCTCTTCCAGGCGCTGCGCGCTGGTGCTGTCGGGTATCTGCTCAAACGGGTCGATGGTCGGCAACTGGTCGAACATCTGCAGGCAGTCGACTCCGGGGACATCGTCATCGATGCCGCTCTGGCGGGGCGGGCCACGGCAAGCGCAGCCCGGATGGCGGCCGGCGAGTTCTGGCCAGGCGCCCGGCTGGGCCTCACCCAGCGCGAGAGCGAGGTGCTCTCCTTGATGGTCGCCGGGCATCACAACCGGGCCATTGCCGCGCGCCTGATCGTCGGTGAGGAGACGGTGAAGAGTCACGTGAGTGCGGTCTACCGGAAGCTGGAGGTGAGCGATCGCTCCGCTGCCGTGGCGACCGCCCTGCGCGAAGGGCTGTTCCACTGAAGCCCGGTTTCTGGTCGTGACGGTCAACCAGGAGTGGCCGACCGATCACGACGGGCAGACGGTCGTGCTCCAGGAAGCCGTCGACGCGTTGGTGGCCGGCCGCGATGCCGTCGCGAGCGTCGTCGTCCACAGACTGTCGACTTCCGGGTCTGTGGCGGTCGTGTGGGACTTCGACAATGTCGCCAGGGAGCTGATCTGCCGGCACACCAGCCTGATGCACCTGCTTGACCGACGCATCCCGTTGGGCTTTGGAGTGGCTGGCTGGGTGGCCAGCCACCGGCGGCCCGCGACGGTCCCGGACCGGCGTACGGATCGGCGCGGGGATCACTATGCCGGCGATCCCCGCGTACCGACGGCCGGTGCGGCGGTGCCCATTCCCGGGGGGGAGCGCTACACCGGTGGCGTACTGGAGGTGTACGGCGAGCCCGATGGGGCAATGACGGACACGGACCTGGTCGATCTTGGACGCCTGGCCACGGTCATCGCAGCCGGCAGCCAGGAACCTGCCCAGTCGGTTTCCTTCGCCCCAAGCGGCTCCATCACCGATGTGGAGCGGCAGAACAGGCGCATGGCCGCCGAGCTGCATGACGGAGTGTCCCAACGGTTGGCAAGCCTGTTGTTCCATCTGGCCGCCGCCAGCGCCGCGCTAGCCGAACTCGCGCCCGAACCGGACACGAGCAATGATCCAGTGCAGTTCGCGGGAGCGCAGCTGCGAGTAGCGGGCGAACTCACTCAGCTCGCAGCCGATGACGTACGCGCGGCCGTCAAGGGGCTGCGACCACCGGTGCTTGACGACTTGGGGTTGGCCAAGGGCCTGGTCAGCCTATGCGGTGCGCTGGGAGTCGACGACGTGACGGTAGAGGTGGATGTCGAGGCGGTCGAGCCACCATTCGTGGCATCGGAAGCGGCATTGGCCCTGTATCGGGTGGCCCAAGAGGCGCTGGCGAATGCCACGAGACATGCGCGCGCGGCCACGATCCGGGTACGGCTTCAGCGGCGCGGTGGAAACGTCATCCTCGACGTACGCGACGACGGCGTCGGATACCAGCAGGCACCGGATGGGACCGCCGGGCTGCGGCCCGACGACACCGAGGGCGGCGGTCTGGGCCAGCGCAGCATCATCGAGCGGATGCAGGCCATCGGCGGGCACGTCGACTTGTGGTCAGCCCCTGGGCGAGGCACCCACGTACGCGCGATCATCAGAGACCCGGCAGAGGCGGAGCGCGTCTCACCCCCGAAGGTGGAGTAGACAGCGACGTAGCGCGGGTCTGACCTCAGGCGGTGATCTGACTGGGACGGGCCCGGGATGACTGTGGCACGTACGTCAGGCTTCGCTAGTCCCGGCAGGGCGCCAGCCCGCTACAGACAGGACGTGCTCGACGAACAGGCGGGTCGCCGGGGCGGGCGTGCTGCCGGTGACGAGGTGCCACGGACGTACGAGCGGGGTTCCCTCGACCGCAACGACCACCAACTCTCCGCTGTCCAGCTCGCCAGCGACGGCGTCGGCCGAGACCAGTGCCGCACCGAGGCCGGCGACCGCCGCGGCGAGAACCGCGCCATTGGATCCGAGGACCATCCGCGGCGGGTCGAGGTCACGCGAGGAAAGCAGTGCTTCCAGCGTGGACCGCGTGCCGGAGCCCCGCTCCCGCAACAGCCAGGTCGTCCGGCCCTCGTCGAAGCTCGGCACCGTCGAGGGACGGGCTACCACGACGAGCAGGTTGTCCCGCTGTGCGGCGACCCTGCCCGATGCGGACTGCGGTGGACGCCCGGCCAGCACCAGGTCGACCTCGTGATGGGCCAGCAGATCCCACACCTCGGAACTACTGCCCACGTCCACCCGGAGTTCGACGTCGGGAAACTCCGTGCTGAACGACGCGAGCAGGGGCGCGATCAACTGGTCCGCCGCCGTCGGCACAGCAGCCAGCCGAAGCCGTCCACGGCCGGGCGCCCCCATGCCCCTGGCAGCTGCCCAGCCCTGCTCGAGCAGACCGAGAACTCGACGGGCGTAGCCCACGTACGTCGAGCCCGCCGGGGTCAGCACGACACCGCGCCCTACCCGTTCCACGAGGGGAACACCGAGGTCCTTGGACAGCGACGACATGGCCACCGACACCGCAGATTCGCTGACCACCAGACGCCGGGCTGCGCCGACCACTGACCCTTCCTCGGCAAATGTCACGAGCGTCGTCAGGCGGGATGGGGTGACCGTGCGCGGAGATAGTTCAGCCATAGTTCAAGTGTATTAACTAAAGACTTAATAGACAGCTCAACCGGTGACCGGCAAAGTTACTGACAGGCACACCTCTCAGATGGGGGCACCATGAGCCACTCGAATGGCCACCAGGATCAGGCGCAGGACGGCGGGCGCTGGTCTGCGGGCGTCATCCCGTACGCGGAGATGGGCTACTGGCAGCCTGACTACGAGCCGGCAGACACCGACATTCTGGCCGTCTTCCGGATCTCCCCGCAGGAGGGCGTGCCACCGGAGGAGGCCGGCGCGGCCGTTGCCGGTGAGTCCTCGACCGCCACCTGGACCGTGGTCTGGACCGACCGGCTGACTGCGCACGAGCACTACCAGGCCAAGTGCTACCGGGTGGAGAAGGTGCCTGGCACCGATGGCCAGTACATGGCCTATATCGCCTACGACATCGACCTCTTCGAGGAGGGCTCGATCGCCAACCTGACGTCCTCAATCATCGGCAACGTGTTCGGCTTCAAGCCGCTCAAGGCGCTGCGCCTGGAGGACATGCGGATTCCGGTCGCGTACGTGAAGACCTTCCAGGGACCGGCGCACGGCATCGTCATGGAGCGCGAGTACCTCAACAAGTACGGCCGACCGCTCCTTGGCGCCACTACCAAGCCGAAGCTCGGCCTGTCAGCCCGCAACTACGGCCGGGTGGTCTACGAGGCGCTGCGCGGCGGCCTGGACTTCACCAAGGACGACGAGAACATCAACTCCCAGCCGTTCATGCGCTGGCGGGACCGGTACCTCTTCTCGATGGAGGGCGTCAACAAGGCGCAGGCCGCCACTGGCGAGATCAAGGGTCACTACCTCAACGTCACCGCCGCGACGATGGAGCAGATGTACGAGCGGGCTGAGTTCGCGAGGGACCTGGGCAGCGTCATCGTGATGATCGACCTGACGATCGGCTACACCGCGATCCAGTCGATGGCGGTGTGGTGCCGCCGAAACGGGATGATCCTGCACCTGCACCGGGCCGGTCACGGGACGTACACCAGGCAGAAGAACCACGGGATCAGTTTCCGGGTCATCTCCAAATGGATGCGGCTGGCCGGTGTCGACCACATCCATGCCGGCACGGTGGTCGGCAAGCTGGAGGGTGACCCGGCCTCGGTCAAGGGCTATTACGACGTGCTGCGGCAGGACAAGACTCCGGTCGACCCGGCCAAGGGCCTGTTCTTCTCCCAGGACTGGGCCTCGATGCCCGGCGTCATGCCGGTGGCCTCCGGCGGTATTCACGCCGGGCAGATGCACCAGTTGCTGGACCTGTTCGGGAACGATGTGATTCTGCAGTTCGGTGGTGGCACGATCGGTCACCCGATGGGCATCTCAGCTGGTGCCGAAGCGAACCGGGTGGCTCTGGAGGCCGTGGTCAAGGCCCGCAACGAGGGCATGGACCTGATGGCCGGCGGCGAGGAGTTGCTGCGAAAGACCGCAGAGCGCAACAGGCCACTGCAGATGGCGCTGGCCACCTGGGGCGACATCACCTTCAACTACGAGTCCACCGACACCCTCGACGTGGTCGAGACACCCACCTCCGTTTAGAAGGGCCCAACCGACATGCGGATAACCCAAGGCACCTTCTCCTATCTCCCGGACTTCACCGACGAGGAGATCAGCAAGCAGGTCCAGTACTGCCTGGACAACAACTGGCCGCTGTCGGTCGAGTACACCGACGACCCGCACCCACGAAACATCTACTGGGAGATGTGGGGTCTGCCGATGTTCGACCTCAAGGACGCAGCCGGGGTCCTCGAGGAGATCAACGCCTGCCAGGATGCCTATCCCGAGCACTACGTCAAGCTCAGCGCGTACGACGCCTCGCTGGGTCGGCAGTCGACGGCACTGTCGTTCATCGTATCCAGGCCGACCAACGAGCCCGGCATGCGCTTGGACCGCGCCGAGGGCAGGGACCGCCGCATCGCGTACACCACGCACGCATACGCGGTGGAGCGACCAGTCGGTGAAAGGTACTCAGCGAAGTCGTGAACGAGCAGGAGAAGGAACGGCCCGGCTTCGGAATGCCGCGGCCGGGTCGGCCCAACTCGCCACCCGAGACCAGTCCTGCCAAGTCCGATGACGAGGGCAAGGAGAAGGAGCCCGATCCCGCGGCCCTGCGTTCAAATTCCGAGCTCTTGGCCGACGACGACGAATTGGACCTAGCCACGGAGTTCGAGAAGTCCGGGGTCGAGGAGATCCTGAAGTCCCTCGACATTGAGCTCGTCGGACTGGCTCCGGTGAAGCAGCGCATTCGGGAGATCTCTGCGCTCCTGCTGGTCGACAACGCGCGACGGAAGTTCGGGCTCACGACGTCGCGTCCCAATCTGCACATGAGTTTCACCGGCAGCCCCGGTACCGGGAAGACGACGGTCGCCTTGCAGATGTCGGAGCTGTTGCACCGGCTGGGGTACCTGCGCCGCGGTCATCTGGTGGCCGTGACAAGAGACGATCTCGTCGGGCAGTACGTCGGCCACACCGCTCCCAAGACAAAGGACGTGCTCAAGAAGGCGATGGGCGGGGTGTTGTTCATCGACGAGGCCTACTACCTCTACCGCGCTGAGAACGAGCGGGACTACGGGCAGGAGGCCATCGAGATCCTCTTGCAGGTCATGGAGAACCAGCGGGAGGACATCGTGGTGATCCTGGCCGGCTACAAGGATCGGATGGATGCCTTCTTCGCGTCCAACCCCGGGATGAGCTCTCGAGTGGCCCATCACATCGACTTTCCGGATTTCTCGGTCAAGGAACTGGAACAGATCGGCCAGCTCATGGTCACCGCAGAGGGGTACACGTTCGCCCCCGAGACCGAACCGATTTTCGCGGACTACGTACGCCGGCGGAAGGTGCAACCACGCTTCGCCAACGCTCGCAGTATCCGTAACGCGATCGAGCGTGCTCGGCTTCGGCATGCCAACCGGGTACTCGAATCCTCGTCGCCCACCACCCGGGAGCAACTCATGCGGCTGGAACCCGAGGACTTCCTGGGCAGCCGCGTCTTCCAGGACTCGACGGGCGCCGAGTACAAGTAGGCGGGTCAAGCGCACCGCTATTCGCCGCGATGCGGCGCAGGGTTTGCTGGTGGAATACTGGCTGATGTGATCCCGGACTGCGCGAACCGCTACGACCACGGCGAAATGCAAGGTCCTTGCCTACGTCGGCCGCGGTTGAAGGTCGTGGCCGGACTGTTGACCGCCATAGCCCTGGTAACGGCAGGTTGTTCCGGTGAGCCAGGTCCCTCGCGAACGCAGCCGGCACCGGATTCCGCCCAGACCGCCGTCGAGTCAGCATCCTTGCCGAGATCAGCGCCGGTACGTGTACAGATCCCGGCGATCGGGGTGGACTCCGAACTGATGGATCTCGGGTTGCGCGATGACGGGACACTCGAGGTGCCGCCGGAGGGCTTCCCGGCCGGATGGTTCACCGGTGCGCCGACCCCCGGCGAACTCGGTCCCGCGATCATCGCTGGTCATGTGGACTTGGGCGGCGAACCCGGGGTCTTCTACGCCCTTCGAGAACTGTTACCTGGCGACGAGATCACCATCGCCCGTGAAGACGGCAGCGTCGCGGTGTTTCGAGTGACGAGACTGGAGCAGTTCCCGAAGGACGAATTTCCTACCGATCTGGTCTACGGCGACATCGACCACGCCGGCCTTCGCTTGATCACCTGCGGGGGGTCATTTGACCCGCAAGCCCGCAGCTACGTCGACAATCTCGTCGCCTTCGCCGAGCTTGTGGGGTCAAACACCGCCTGACCCGGCCAGGCTCTTTGCGCGAGGCCGCGCGGGAATTGCCCAGCCGTTCCGTCCCCACGGCTGACAGGAACACGCGTGAGGCGCCTCGCCGTCGTGTCATTGCATGCGACGCGCTATGCTGCGGACACATTTGTCGCCTGCGAAATGGAGTTCGTCGTCATGGGTAGTACAAGATGGGCCGTACGGGGCCTAGCACTAGGAGCTGGGACAGCCCTCTTACTAGTCGGCGGAGCAAGCGGGGCGTTCGCTGACCATGTGCCGCCTGGAGACACCTTTCAGCCGGTCACCTACTGCC
>JALZDV010000123.1 GCA_030862345.1 Actinomycetota bacterium
CGACACCGGTGTTGCGGTTGCTGGGATCGCTTCACCTCCTGTTTGCCCGCCGCGCTCGCCCTCGTCCTTCGAGGCAGCCGCCCCAACCAGTGGCCTACCCTGTTTAACGCCTTGACCGGCTGCATACCATGCTGAAGCACACGCAGTTCCGCATGTCCGCCGTCCGGCTGTCCCTCGGAGGGACGAGGTGAATACATCACGTGCCGCTTTGAAGAACCAGTGACGGGGGATGTCATGGCGGAGGACGAGAAAGGGGACCGGCCGGAGCGTGACGGCCGAGTGGCACCCAGTACCGGCCGCCGGTCGCTGTTCGGCGATCCCTACGGGGTGGGTAGACCGATCGTCCCCTCCGAGATCCTCCGGGATGTCGGGCGCATCGCGGTCGGTTTGGGCGTCGCCGCAGTCTGGCTCCGCGGGGTCAAGTTCGACTTCGACTGGAAGGACCATCAACCGCGTGCGGTAGTCACGCTACTGCTGACCGCACTGCTGATCAGGGGTATGTACCTGGTCTACCGGGCACTGATCCGCGCCATCGTCCGCCTCGGTACTCCCAGGGATCAGGCGGATGCCGGTATAGCCCACGTAGCCAACGGCACGTACGTGCTGGATGTCGGCTACGTGTTTGTCAACGCGACGCTACTCATCCTTCTGTCCGGCCGGATGCGCTGGACCGGCTTGTACGTCGAAGTACAGGGCCTAATCTCGGCGAGTTCGGCGGCTGTCATCATCCTCATGGTACAGCGGTTCTGGCCGTTCAGCCGATGGGGTATCTGACCAGGAGACTCAGTTTTAGTCTTTGACCGGACCGTGGCGAGTGACTCTCTGTTGTTGCTTTCAGCGAGCACTACTTGGAGAATAATTTGCGGTGGAGCGAATTCTGCCTACCTCAGGGGGTCGCTTGTCGGCTCCCGGTAGCTCCCACCAGCTGCTATGCGACTACTTGACCGGTGCTCTAGCCGGTCCGCCCCTAGGCTTCGTGCTCGGTCAGGTTGAGCATTGCGGACCACAGTGCCCGGTCCAGCGCGCCCATGAGTTGGTCCTCGAGGAATGGCGGGCGCGTCAGCGGCACGAACTCCGGCTGCCAGTCCGCGGTGAAGTGGATGATGCCCTTGATCGTGGTGCGGGCCCGTCGGCCGTTGACGTAGTCGGGCAGGACCAATGGCGTCACCGGTCCGCGTTCCTCGATGCAGTGCGCACAACCAGCCTGGTCACACAGCTCTTTCTCGACGACGCGGCGCACATGGTCGTATCTCGCCTTCCCGAACGGGACTAGCAGGATCACCCGCTCCGGCGGCAGGACACGCAACACCTCGCTGAGCTCCCACAGCATGCTCGTGCTCAGGTCGAGTACGAGGACCGTGAGCCGTGACCGGAGCATCAACTCCCGCACCGGCTGCTTCCAGTTGTCAAGCGGCAGATACATCCGGGTGGCCCCGTGGAACGGCGACGGCTCCTGTGGTCGCCCCACACTGATCATCGGGCCCGCCCACCTCAGCGCGAGCGAGAGTCGGTACTCGTCGGTGTTCGTTCCGAGCGCGGGAAAGGTTCCCCGCGCCAGGAACGAGAGGACGGGCTGCTCGCGACGAGTGAGGCGAAAATCGATCCCGAAAGGCCGCAGATAGAGGACATACGGGAGTCCGGCAACCTCCTTGGGTGACGAAATCACCCTCTCCATCTCGCGGAGACTCATTCCGGACACGGCGACGGCGACGACCAGGCCGAAAATTCCCCCTCCGAGGTTGATGAGGCTGTCATGAATCTGGGCTGATTCCAGGTGGCCGTTCTTGACGCCTGCCCAGAGCGATCTCAGGCCGTCGATCAGGTAAGTGACGCCCCAGACGGACGGAAAGATGGCTCCCAACATGAAGAAGAATTGCTTGGCAGCTGACTGTCGCCCCCGCGAGGACGTGGGCACCTCGCCTGGGACCTCATAGCCGTGTTGTCCGCGATAGGCGGCAATGCGCGACAGAGCCCGTTGGCCGTTTTCGCGATGTATGCACGCGGTATGGAAAAAGTAATTCCCCAGGACGACGTAGGCCCAATATCGCCAACTCGGTGTATTCGTCACCAGTTCGAACACGGTGTACGTCATGAGCACGAAGCAAGTGAGGCGGCATTGCAATCCAGCGCGAAGCATAAAGCGCCCGGTTTTCCGCTGTTGCCCTGGAAGAGCGAACTCGTCCCACCGCACGCCAGGCAGACTACCGCCGTGAAGGAGACCACGTCAGGCCGTTTGGAGCGGCGGAGCATACTGTGCGTGCCGCGCATCCCCAGAAACGATCACCAGCCGGACGAGTGCGCCATAACCACCGACCGGCACACCCTCTAGCGCCCTCTACCAGCGTCTACCGCACGCGTGGCCCGTTTCTGGTGTATTCCGGCCGACCCGCTCAAGACGCTGCCCTCCAGGATGATCTGCATCGACCTGGCCCAACTCACCGCCCGGCATCGCAGTGAAGATCCAGAGCACGGTCAACGCCACCGGCACGGTTTCCATCGCCGGTAAGCAACCACTTGGTCGGCCAGTACTTCGCCGGCCGTTAGATCACCCTCCGGCTGGAGGCCAACCTCGCCCACGGTTAGGAATGTAGCTCGTTGCGTTCAATGCTAACGCGGTCGAAGTCGAGCCGAAACGGCCCGGCCGTGGACTCGCCGATGCGCACCGCCGCGAACAAGAACCGCAGGATGGCGTTGAGCCGGTCGAAGTCCCCCGCGTCGTAGCGGGCCTGCCAGGCTGGTGCGGCATCCGGGCCGACCATCCCGTCCAGGACCTCGACTGCGGGCCGGATCACGGTACGCGCCCGCGCCTTCTTGATGCGCGCCTCCACACTGCGGCGCATCTCCCGGTACTCCTTGGTCGTGATCTCCCGGGCATCCCACATCTCTCGCAGTTCCGCCAACTCCGCGAGGTCCTTGCTGACAGCGTCGTCGTCGGCCGGGCTGGTCAGCGTGGCCGTGGTCGGCGCGCCGGACACATCCAGCGTCTCCAACAGCCGAATCGCGGCCTCAGTGACGAACGATTCCAGCGCGGCGGCCTGGAATTTACGCGTGCACTTCAGGTCGTCGACCCGCGACGTCCGCGAGCACACATACGACCGGCGCCCCGATTGCGCCGCGCCAACCATGCGGGTACCGCACCGGGCGCAGAACACCACCCCGCGCAGCAAGTAGTAGCCCCCGGTACGCGGTGGGAGCTGGGTGGCGCGGAACTTCAACCGCTCCTGAGCCTCCTCCCACAAGCCTTGCGGCACGATCGCCGGCCACGCCCCAGTGCCCATCAGCTCACCTTTGTAGACCTGGATACCCGCCACCCGCGGGGACCTCAGCAACTCGCGCACCCGCGCCACCGCCCACGTGTTGCCCATGGTCGTGCGAATGCCCCGCTGGTTGAGCTCCCGAGCCAGCCCGGTCACCGACTCGCCCTGCACAATCCGACGAAACAACTCCCGAACGATCTCCGCTTCGTCCTCGACGATGTGCATCCGGTCGGCGGTGTAGCCGAACGGCCGCGGTCCCGAATGCGGCACCCCATCGCGGGCTCGATCCGCATACGCCGCGCGCAACCGCCGCGACGTGTCATCCGAGGAGCGGCACGCGTGCGCCACCTCGATCCGCAGAAAGAACCGGTC
>JALZDV010000108.1 GCA_030862345.1 Actinomycetota bacterium
AGGTCCTGACGTCCGACTCGTCGCGCTTCTGGCCCGCGGACGGATGGAAGCCCGGGCGCACGCAGTTCGCCTTCGACAAGCAGTTCGTGCGCGACTGGGCATCCGGAACCAAGTGGGACAAGTGCCACCCCGCACCGCCGGTACCTGATGACGTCGTCGCCGCCACCCGTGCCCGGTACATCGAGGTCTACGAACGAATCACCGACCGCTCGTGGCCGAGGGAGAAGGCGGGTCCGATGACTGCTGCTGCGGATTGACGAAATCGACACATTGTCGTGGAGTGACGCTCATCCCCCCGGCGCTGAGGGCCCAGGGCTCCCGAAGCTGACCCCAAGGGCAAGGTAGCGCGGTTGTCACCGAGGCCGCGATGCTTATCGGCGTGGCTGTCGCGGTCCCAATGCCGCTAAGATAAGGAGCTCTAAAGATCATCTAGCGAGCGCTGACCTGCGGGAACACTGGTCTCGTAAAGATCGCTAGTGGCCTAACTTAACGACATTGGTCGCGGTCCCCGGGCTGTACTCCGAACCCGGCGAGGGCGTCGCGCTGGGCGGTGAGGTCCTGGGCGCCGGTCGAGACCCGGGCGTAGTCGATCAGTAGTTCGCTCACTCGAGCAGTGTCCGGCACGCGTCCCGCTCGAGGTAGGTGTGCGGGATTCTTTCCGGACGGGTCTATCGGGACGCCGCGTCTTGGGAGGCAAACGTGTCATCGACGGCTCCCGGCCGTCCCGGTAGACGTTCCTTCAACGGAACGCGGATCCGGACGGGTCAGGGATGGCGTCCGACGAAGCACAGGAACTCGGTTTGAAGGTCGGCTCCGGCTGGGGTTGGGGTCTTGGGGCCGAACGCCCAGGGCTGGCGCAAGACCTCGTCGAGAGGCTTCAAGTGCTCGTAGACGTGCTCGACCAGGGATCGGTCGAGGGTTTCATCGGCACCGATGGCCCGGGCGATGTCCCAGGTGTGGATCAACACGTCCTCGGGTAGGGCATCGAGCATGTTGCGGTAGGGCGTTGGGCCCATGGGTGTGGGGATCTTGACGTCGAGGCAGGTGGGATCGTCCATCGTCGCGGCCAGCTCGTTGCCGATCTGCGACCAGGCGGCTGCGAGGTCGGCGTCGGAGTCTGTTGTCGCTAGTTGTCCCATCTCCGCCACCGCGACGCCGTGGATCGGCTGAGGATCACACTGTCGGACGGTGCTGAGCGTTCGTCGCTGTTCGTTGATCACGTGGACCGTCACGTCGTGAACCGTCCACGCGGGGCATGGGGTCGGGTTCTGCCACTGCTCCGGTCGTACTGCACTGATCCGCGCCAGGAACCCGTCGCTGGCGGTGCGGAAGCGTTCAGATGGGTCGTCATGGTGCTCCAGGGTCGGGGGTGCTGCTACAACGTTGCCGCGAGGCGGGCCAGCTCGGGCAGGATCTGATTGCGCCACCCGGGTCCCATACGGTCCAGGGCAGCTCGGCTGCGAGGGTCGTCGAGATCGAACCCGGAGTGATCGAGGAGCAGACGGGTGCCTGCGCCTTCGGGTACGAGGCGCCATTCCAGGGTCCAGTCGGCGAAGCTGTAGACGAGCCTGGTCGGCGTCTCGACGTGGAGTACCTCGCAGGGCACATCTCCCCAACCAGGCATGTCGAGGGTGAAGGTGTGCCCGACGGTTGGTGCCACGTCACCGGGCACCCACCACCGGGCAAGAAGATCCGGCTCGGTGATCGCCTTCCATACCGCCTCGACCGGAGCGGCGATGAACTGGTCGACCGAGATGGTCGCCGGAGACGCTGGCACGGGTGATTCCTCCAGGAGGTCGGCGAGTGCGGCGAGGTGATGGCGCCAGAACCGCTCGAACGGATGCAGCCAGTCCTCGACATCGGCCAGTGGCTCCGCCACCAGGTGGTAGTAGCGGTGCCGGCCCGCCGCCTGGTCCCGGACAAGCCCGGCACTCCGCAGGACTCGGAGGTGCTCAGTGACCGAGGGTCGACTGAGTTCGAAGGGCTTGGCCAAGTCACCAGCCGTACGCGGCCCCTTTGCAAGCAATTCCAGCAGCCGACGCCGAACAGGGTTCGCCAGCGCGAGAAAGGTGTCATCGGACGGCACCAGAGCACATTATGTCGGCAGTCTCCGACATGTCAATACAAGCCGACGCTTTTTGTCTCGTCAAGCCATCCCTTGTGGCATTCGCAGAGCCGGCATACCTCGCGGGTGTCAGGACGTCGTGGCGACCTGGTCGTTAAGGTGGGCCAGGACCATGGGCCAGGCGTCACGATGACGCGAGACGGCGGCTTCGCTGGGGAAGCCGCTGCGGGTCAGGGTTAGCGCGGCGCCGTCGGAGGCGAGCTCGACGCGGACGACGGTCTCGGCGCCTTCGGTGCCGTCGGGGCCTGTGACCCACGTTAGTTCGACGAGGCAGTCGGGTTCTAAGGCCAGGAACCGGCCGTAATGCGGGGCCTGACCGCCGGCGTGGGCGACGGCGAAGTAGAAGGGCTCGTCGACCTGCGGGCGGACCCGGACCGCGTCGGGGCTAGCGAACCAGGCATCAAGGTGGTACGTCCAAGCTCGGTATACGTCGGCCGGTGACGCCTTCATGCGTCGTTCGACGCGCAGCTGGTGCGGGCGTCCGGACAGATCTGGGCGAGGAAGCCGCCTCGGGCTCTCGGTGTCACTGGTCATGCTCGGCCTTCCTGGCAAGGTGTTGCTCGAGGGCGTCGAGTCGTTGATTCCACAGCTGCCGGTATGGGGTCAGCCAGTCGTCGAGTTCTTGCAGAGGAGCTGTGCGCAGCCGGTACTGGCGGCGTTGAGCGTCGCGGCGAACCTCGACCAGCCCGGCCTCGCGCAGCACCTTGAGATGCTTGGACATGCCGGGCTGGGAGACCTCGACGCGGGCGACAAGCTCGCCGACGGAGCGCTCCCCGCTGCGGAGCACCTCGAGGATGTCGCGGCGCCGAGGATCAGCCAGCGCGCCCAAAGTACTTTTCACGACAGGAATATAACCGCTAAGGCCACTAACATGCCACCGCTACGAGTTCCGCAAGACGATCCCGCTGCGGGACGGGCTCGGGTTCCTTCGGCCTACGCGACTCGTCGGGTTTCGGCGACCAGGCGCAGGCCGAGGGCGATGAGCATGGTGGCGGTGAGGCGGTCGAGCCCAGCGCCGCATGGCCGGGCGCAGCAGCACGCGTCGGGCCTGGCCGATGGCCAGGATCAGCGTCGGGTACCACAGGAACGTGGTGGCCAGGTGGATCGCGACCAGCAGCGCGCCCCGGGCGGTGGCGCCCGGCCCGGTCGGGAGGAACTGGGGCAGCAGGCTGATGGAGAACACCCCGACCTTGGGGTTGAGCAGGTTGGTCACCAGCCCGGTCCGCAGTCCGCGGGTCGGGCTCGGCCCCTCGAGCTCCGCGGCACTGGTGTCTCCCGGGATGTGGCCGATGCCGTGGCGGGTCAGGGTCTTCCAGATGGCCGAGGCGCCGAGCCAGATCAGGTAGGCGGCGCCGGCGATGCGCACGGCGTCGTAGGCCAGCCGGGAGGCGGCCAGCAGCGCGGTCAGCCCGGCCAGGCTCGCGGTGGCCCAGCCCAGGGACCCAGCCGCGATGCCGACCACCACCCACAGCCCGGCCGGGCGGCCGCCGAGCACGGTGTAGCGCAACACGAGCATGGTGTCGATGCCCGGGGTCATCACCCCGAGGAACGCCACGACCACCCAGCCGAGCAGAGCCGTCTCCGTCATCCCGTACTCCTTGCGCTCGGTCGCCCCTCCGGTCAGGGCACACCGCATCGAGTCGATGGCGCAAGCCGCAGACGTTACTTCCGGCGGAAGGATCTCCTACGGAACGGCGCCCGGAGCCGCCGCGAGGTCGAGACAGGTGTGCATGTCGAGGCTGAACATCCCGTAGGGGTTGATGTTGGACCAGAACAGCGGGGTCAGTGCACGCTGGTCCTCGGGCCCGAGCGGGGCAGCCCAGGCTGGGCCGTCGAGGACGCGTGGAGCAGCAGGGTGTTGACGTGCACCAGGGCGGACTGCAGCAGGTGCAGCGCGAGCATGGACACTTCGGCGTGCTCTCGGTCGGGGCCGGTGAGGTCGCCGTCGACCAACGTCCACGCCGCGACCAGCTCGTCGGACGAGCACTCCTGGCGCATGACCGCGCACCGTAGACCGAGATCGACAACTCACGCGATCGGGTCAGCGCCACCTTGCACTTGGGGTCAGCTTCGGTAGTCCTGGGCACTGAGGGTCGGGCTGCACCAGCACGAGCACCCGCTCAACCGACCAGGGGGTTGAAACCGGCCGGTAGCTCGAGGCGGTGTGCGCTCATGAAGCCGGTGTCGGCGAGCAGCTCCCGGGTGGGGCCGTCGGCGACGATCTGGCCGTGGTCGAGCACCACCGACCGCTGGCACAGCTCCAGTGCGT
>JALZDV010000116.1 GCA_030862345.1 Actinomycetota bacterium
AGAGCTACGTGACACGGCTGCGGCAGCGGCTAGCAGGCCAATTCGTACCCGGCCCGATCCTTACTCGTCCGCCCGGGTACCTGATCGAAGTCGATCCGCGCCAGCTCGACGCCCAGCGATTCGAACAACTCCTCGCGGGTCTGTTGTTGTTGCATGACGGGCTCGCGCAGGGTGAGCTGATGCGTCGTCGCGCTTGTCGAGTACGTGGG
Source organism: Actinomycetota bacterium (assembly GCA_030862345.1). Lineage (GTDB taxonomy): Bacteria > Actinomycetota > Actinomycetes > Mycobacteriales > Geodermatophilaceae > JACCQS01. Next base: position 210 of record JALZDV010000116.1, read on the forward strand.
ACTGTTGCGTTGGCCGAATGTGGTCAGGTTCAAATTGCGGTGCGCCGGATCAGATAGCGAGGGTGAGTTCAGCAAAAGGCCGCCGGAAGCCGGTGTCTCAGGTCCACGTGGGTCGCGAGTTCGTAGTGACCGCGACGGAGATTCTGCACGAATGCGTGTCCGCACTGATCACCTCAGCTGAGCTGAGTTGCTTCAGCCCTCGCATCGGCCGCAGTCGAGACTTCAAGCGGCCATGGTCGTCGGACGGCTTAAGTCCCGGCTATGGCCGATGCGCGGCCTCAAACAGCTCCGCTGCGCGCGAGCAATCGCTACAGGGCATGCGTTCGTGCAAAACCTCCGCCGGGCCACTACGAGCTCAGCCTGGATGTCGACCCGAGGCGCCGGCTTCCAGCGGCCTTCGCCGTGCCGAACTCCACTCACCATCTGATCTGGTCACAGTACCGCTACAGCTGAGTCTGCCCGTATGCGGCCAATGCAACACCGCCCATCTGTTTCGTGCAGTCGTCGCTTGAGCAAGAGCTCCACCGTTGATTGGTCGATCGAAACGCGGCGCATCTGATGAGTCTTGGTGTCTTTGACAATCATCCCGTCAGATCAAAGGTGCACGCGTAGTTCTCCTCGCCGGGAAGGAACGGACGACGGGCGATCTCCGTCGCGGCCAGGGAGCCGCCAGTGCGGTCTCAGCCTGTCCCGCGCTCAGGGCACGCGTCGCCTTATGAGCGCCCGGAGGAGCCGCGTTGCGAATCGCTACTCGATAGGTCAGTTCGTCGCGCCGGCAAACTACGCCTTAACCGGCATCGGCGGAGTGCTTTGCAACTACTGGCCGGCCTGAGTACCGGCGGCCCGAGCGGAGCCAGCCGTCAGCGCACGCGGTCATTTGCGCGAGGACACGGTCGATGGTGGTGGTAGCCAAAATCAACACCTCGTTGTCGGTGAGCGTCGTTCCGCGTCGGGTGGCGGCCTCGAACGCTGTCCGCCCCATCGCTGTCTCGAGGAAGGCGACAGCCTTGTCGAGGCGCTGGGATTCTGGGCCGTACGTCGGTGGTGCGGTGATAGAGGCCGTCGTCGCGCCGTAAAGCGCGGCGGCGGGTTGGTGGGCATCGACGCGGCACAGGAGCTCGATCAGGTTGCGCAGGGTGATCCATTGCTGGGTCCAGTTGCCGTGTCGACGCCAGTGTTCGATGGCCTGTCGATAGGCGCGCAGCGCCCTTTCCGACTCGCCGTGCCGGCCCCGGAGCGAGGTGGCCGAGAGCAGCGCAAGACCCGTGACGAATACGTTGTCAACCGACGTGGCGAGCTTGAGGCTCTCCTCGAGCAACGCCAGTGCCCGGGCCGGCTCCTCCTCAAGGAGAATCTCGCCGCCGAGATAGTGGGACCAGGCCAGTGCGGTGGGGTTCCGGGACTCCCGCGCCATCCGGTGCACCTCGTCGGCCAGCGACAGGCCCGTTTGGACATCGCCAGAATAGGCACGAACTACCGCCTGACCGGCCAGGTTGAAGACAACGGTGTGCTGCTCATCGGTGGCCCGGCCCAAGCGGGCCGCTTCCTGATACGCCGCGAATGCCTCGTCGAGGCGGCCGTGATGGCTCCACACTTCGCCGAGGACCTCGAACGGCTGCGCTCGGGCGGGGTCGTCGGTGTCGGTGGCGGCGGCTAGCCCGCGCTCGGCGAGCACGATGGCCTTGTCCAGCTCACCCCGACGGTAGGCGCCCATCCCGGCCGAGCCGAGCACCGTCGACAGCAGCGGATGCCCGCCTGCCCCGTCGAGCTCAGTCGCCGCGGCGGCCCAGGTAAAGATCTCGTCGTTGGCCTGCCAGAAGGCAAACCGGTGCAGCGCGGCCGAGAGCCGCAGTGCGAAGTCGACGTCACCATGGCGGCAGCACCAGGCGTGGGCCGCCCGGAGGTTGTCCAGGTCTAGGCGCAGGCGAAGGACCCACGTCCGCTCGTCGGGCCCACGCAGCCCGACCGCGGCGGTCTCGGCAAGGGCGAGGAAGTGTTCGGCGTGGGCACGCCCCGCCCATCCGGTTTCACCGCGGGCGTCGAGCCGTTCTGCGCCGTACTGGCGCAAGATCTCCAGCAGCCGATAGCGACCGGGCCCGTCGTGTGTCGGGGCCATGACCATTGACTTGTCGACCAGGCTCGCCACCAGTGCAACCACGTCCTCGTCGCCGATGCCCTGAGCGGCACAGATCGCGGCGGCGGCCTCGAGGTTCCAGTCCCCCGCGAACACGGATAGCCACACGAAGATCCGGCGCTCGGAGTCGCCAAGCAGGTCGTAGGACCAGTCCACCACGGCCCGTAAGGTGCGGTGC
>JALZDV010000147.1 GCA_030862345.1 Actinomycetota bacterium
GCGGCATGCCGGGCCGAGCTGCCTCGGCGTACCGCACCCGCGATGTCGAACGGGGCGGGCCCGGACCCCGCGGAATCCTGATCTACTGTCTCTGCGGGCTCAATCGTGGGGAGATCGGGCCACAGCAGAGGCCCGGCAAGATGCAGCGGCTCCGGTTCGAGTGCGGCGCGTACGTCTGCGGCGAAATCCTGAGCACTGCCCCGGCGTTCCGGCTGCTCGGACAGGCCACGGGCGATCACGTCGGCCAGTCGGCCGGGCACCCCGATGTGCAGCGGCAGGAGATCGCCTCTGGCGCCCTCAGTAGCCAGCTGCCGAGGATCGGCGCCTGTGCCGCCTGCCCACGGTGGGCCGCCGGTCACTGCATGAAAGCCGATCGCCGCCACGCCGAACACGTCCGATGCCGCCGTCAGCGGGCAACCCTGGGTCACCGATGGATCGAGGTACTCCAGTCGCTCCGTGCCCGACGGAGCACCGGTCAAGGCCGGACAGATCCCGAGATCGGTCAGGACGGGCCGCCCGTCGGGGGTCAATCGGACCGCGGACGGAGTGAGACTGCCGTGCACCAGCCCGGCCGCGTGGGCTGCACCCAGCGCGTCCGCGACCGGAGTGAGCAGCGTCACCACCTCGGCGCTGCTGAGCCGCCCCCGCTCGGTCAATAGCGTGGCAAGGCTCACTCCGGCGACGAACTCCTGCACCAGGACCACGCAGGATCCGTCGCGGCGGAGGTCCAGCAGTCGGGCCACGTGTGGGTGGCGAAAATCTCGAAGTCGGGCCGCGGCCAGTCGCTCGGTGTCCACCGTCGCGGCGGTCAGCCATTTGAGTGCCACGTCGGCGCCGCCGTCATCGGGTCGGGCGCGCCAGACCTCACCGATCGCTCCGAAGCCGACCAGTTCGATCACGGTGAACCCGTCGAGGCTTCGCTGCATCCGAACACGCTAGGCGGGAACCGCACCGCCCCGTCGGGACTGTCCACAGGGTGCTCCGGACTGACTCAGGGCGCCCCGAGTCGGATCCTTTTACTCGGGGCGGCCGTGATTCAGGCGAAGGGCAGGGGCTGTTGCGGCGGGCCGTGTGCGGGGTCGACCCCGTCGAAGAGACTGCTGACCGACTCCCCCACGTGACTGCGCTGGATTGCTTCGGCGAACAGGTCCGCGACCGATCGCACCTGCAGGTGCTCCCACTGCTGGTCGGGCGGCGGCACGGTGTCGGTCGTGACCACCTCGCTGACCATCGGATGGCGGCCCAGCAGATCAGCCGCCTTGCCGGTGAACAACCCGTGCGTACAGGCGACCGAGGCACCGGTGGCGCCGTCGGCTGAGAGTTTGTTGAGCAGTTCGACGATGGAGCTGCCAGTGGCGATCTCGTCGTCCAGCACGATCGCGTGTTTTCCCTCCACATCGCCCACGATCGCGTCGATGACCACCCGATCGTCGGCCAGCCGGCGCTTGCTTCCGGCGGCTACCGGCGTACCGAGCAGTCGGGCGAACTGCGTTGCGGTCTTGGCATTCCCGAGGTCTGGGGAAACCACGACGGTCTGGCTGAGATCGCGGCCTCGGAAGTGCTCCGCGAGTTCCCCGATGGCAGTCAGGTGGTCGACCGGTACCCCAAAGAAGCCGTGGACCTGCGGCGCGTGCAGCGCCATCGTGATGACCCGATTCGCACCGGCGGTGATCAGGAGATCCGCGACGAGCCGTCCGCCGATGGAGATCCGCGAGGCATCCTTCTTGTCCGAGCGGGCATAGGCGTAGTGCGGAATCACGGCCGTGATCTGCGACGCCGAGGCGCCGCGCGCCGCGTCCAACATCAGCAGCAGCTCCATCAGGTGTTCCTGGGTGGGGGGCACCAGCGGCTGAACGACGTAGACATCGCGTTGCCGGCAGTTGGCCTGCAGCTGGACCTGCAGGCAGTCGTTGCTGAACCGGATGATCGAGGCGTGCGAGAGCTCCACCCCGAGGTGAGCACAGATTCGCTGCGCAAACTTGGGATGGGCATTGCCACTGAAAACGACGATCTCGCGCACCACGCTCCAGACTACGGTTTACCCGGCGCTCACGTGGGCTGACCCATCGGCTCGGGCGAGCTTGCTCGGCCACCAGATGCGCTTCCCGATGTCGTGCGCGAGGGCCGGTACGAGCAGTGACCGTACGATCGTCGTGTCCAGCAGGACCCCGAAGGCCACGACGAATGCGATCTGGGCCAGGAACAGGATCGGGATGACCCCGAGGGCGGCGAAGGTGGCGGCGAGGACCACGCCGGCCGACGTGATCACCCCACCGGTGACCCGCAGACCGGCCAGGATGCCTGGCCTGGTCCCGCTCCTGAGCGTCTCCTCACGAACTCGGGTCATCAGGAAGATGTTGTAGTCGATACCCAGCGCCACGAGGAACACGAACCCGAACAACGGTACGGCGGGATCAGCCGGCGGCCAGCCGAAGATGTGGTCGAAGACGAGTTCGGCGATGCCGAGGGTGGCCAGGTAGGACAGCACGACGGTCGCGATCAGCAGCAGCGGCGCGAGCAGTGCCCGCAGCAGCAGCGCGAGGACCATGAAGACGACCACCAGGACGATCGGGATGATCACGGTGAGGTCGCGATCCGCGGTGTCCTGGACGTCCAGGTTGATGGCCGGAAATCCGCCGACCAGGGCGCTGCCATCCCCCACGTCACCGACCGCCGCGCGTAGGTCGCGGATCGCCTGGTAGCCGGCCTCGCCGTCGGCCGTGACGCCCAGCAGCGCATTGATCAGGACGAGACCGTCGACGACCCTGGCCGGACCGCCTGGGATTCCGGGTGGTGCGCCGGGCGGCGCATCGGTCGTGACCGCAACCGAGTCCACCGCGTCGACGGACTCAGCTGCCACCACCAGCGCATCGAGGTCGGCCTCGGGTCCCACGATGACCGCCGGTGAGCCGGCGCCCGCGGGGAAATGCCGGGCGAGTGCCTCCTGACCCGCAACCGAGTCCACCTCGCTCAAGAAGATGTCGGTCTGGGAGGCACCACCCACCCGCAACTGCAGGACGAATGCCGCGGCGGCCAGGAGCAGCACCGAGCTGGCTAGCCAGACCCGTCGCGGATACGTGCCGACAAGATTGGCGACCTTGGCCCAGATCCCGGTGGTGCCGGGCTGCGCGTCGTCGTTCTTGGGTCGCCGCGGCCAGAAGGCGCCGCGACCCAACAGGGTCAATGCAGCCGGCAGGTAGGTCAACTGGACGAGCAAGGACGCCGCGATACCGATCGCGGACACGGGACCGAGTCCGCGAATGGAGTTCAGATTCGAGAAGAGCAGACACAGCACGCCGAGGATGACGGTCACCGCCGAGGCCACGATCGGTGCCGTCGCCCCGCGCAGCGCCTTGCCGATCGCCGCGTACTTGTCCGGTGTGTGATGCAGCTCCTCGCGGAATCGAGAGACGATCAGCAGCGCGTAGTCGGTCGAGGCACCGAAAACCAGGATCAACAGAATCCCCTGGCTCTGCCCGTTCAACGTGATGACATCGGCCTTCACCAGTCCGTACACCGCCGCCGCCGAGACCCCCAGAGCCAGTGCGGCGCCGACGAGCACGACCACCGGCAGGACCGGGCTCCGGTAGACGAGGACGAGAATGACCGCGACGACGACTGCTGTGACGATGACCAGGAACCCGTCGATGTCGCCGAAGGCCTCGCCGAAGTCCGCGAAGATCCCGCCCGGACCGGCCACGGATACGAAGTCGATGTCGTTGTTCGCGACGATCTCCCGGATGTCTGTGACGACCGGACTCAGCTCCTCGCCGAGGTTGGCATCCAGGGGCACGATCACCTGCAACGCCTGTCCATCCCGGGACGGGATGGGCGGTGAGATATCCCCGATCAGACCCGGGAGGTCGGCGATCTGCTCGATGTCCTGCTCGGCGCCGGCGATATCGTCGGGTGTGATGCCGGCGGTGCGCTCGTAGACGATGACCGCCGGAATGATCTCGGCCTCGACGAAGCTTTGCTGGAGGTCATTCACCCTGGTCGACTCCGCGCTGGCCGGCAGGAAGGCGGCGTTGTCGTTTTCCGCGACGCTGGCCAGCTGACCCTGGAACCAGCCGAGTGGCCCACCGACGGCCAACCAGATCACGGCCAGCAGGGCGGGCAGGAGCCAACGACGCCGACTGGTGTGCGCACGCGGGTCAGCGGACTGGTCTTCGGGCGGCATGGTCTTCCTCGAAGGTCCGGCGCGGCGGCGTCAGCTCGGCGACGACTGGTCGGCAAGGACTTTATTGACATCTCGTTGCGCTTCGTCGGACGGGTCTGGTTGCTTGAGCCGCGGTTGCGTTGAGACGGCTAACCTCAACGCATGACCGCCCCACTCGTGTTCATCTGGGCCGGCTCGGTGGACTACCGGAAGGCCTGGGAGCGCCAGCAGCATCTGCATGCCCGTCGGGTGGACGATCGGTCCCCGGACACGGTGTTGCTGCTGGAGCACCCGGCCGTCTACACCGCAGGAAAGCGGACCGAGGCTCTCGAGCGTCCGAGCGACGGAACGCCGGTAGTGGACGTCGACCGGGGCGGCAAAATCACCTGGCACGGGCCGGGGCAGCTGGTCGGGTACCCGATCATCGCCCTTGCGCAGCCGTTGGACGTCGTGGCCTACGTTCGGCGACTGGAAGAGGGCCTGATCAAGGTCTGCGCCGACCTCGATGTGCCGGCCAGTCAGATCGCCGGGAGAAGCGGGGTGTGGCTGCCCGCCGCCGGGGATCGGCCGGAGCGCAAGATCGCAGCGATCGGGATCCGGGTCTCCCGCGGAGTGACGATGCACGGGTTCGCGATCAACTGCAATCCGGACCTGAGCGCGTATGACCGGATCGTCCCGTGTGGCATCAGCGACGCGTCGGTCACCTCGTTGAGCCAGGAACTCGGACGTGCGGTCACGGTCGAGGAGATCCTCCCGCTGGTCGAGAACCGGCTCGGCGAAGTTCTCTCAGCGCAGCGCGCCTGCGCCGCCTGAGCCTTCAGTCGCCGCTAGCCCGGGCTTGGAAGTACTCCCGCTCGGCGTTCGTACGGGCGGTGGACGCGGCTCGTACCCACGCCCGCCGGGAGTCGTGGGTACGACCTAGGCGGCCGAGAAGTTGGGCGCGGGTCGCGTGCGCATAGCAATAGCCGTCCAATCGGCCGACGTCGATCACTTCCTCTAGATCCGCCAGGCCTGCGGCCGGCCCGGCCACGTATGACAGCGCCAGAGACCGCCCAAGGGCGATCGTGGGACTCGGCTCGAGGGTGAGCAGATGGCCGTACAGTGCGGCGATCCTGGACCAGTCGGTGTCCTCGAAGCTGCCCGAGCGGGCGTGCTCGGCTGCAATGGCAGCCTGCCAGCCGAAGGCGCCGACGCTGGGTCCAGCCATGGCACGTTCGGTGCAGCGCAAGCCCGCTGCGAGCATCGCGTCGTCCCACGCGGAACGGTCCTCGTCCTCCAGCAGGACTTGGCCGCCGGCTGAGTCCACCCGTGACCCGGCGCGGGCCTGGCTGAGCAGGAGTAGGCCGAGCAGGCCGGCGTTCTCCGGATCCAATGGTCGCGCCTGGTGCAGTGACCGAGCCAGATGCAGTGCTCTTCCGGCCAGTTCGTCATCCCGGAGGTCAGTTCCGCTTGCGGCGGTGTGCCCCAGTGCGTAGGCAAGGTGAACGGCACGCCGTACGGACGGCATCCGTTCGTCGACCGCGGCGTCGTCGGGCAATTGCACGTCCACACCGGAGCCGGCGATCCGCTTCTTGGCTCGGGTGAGTCGCGCGGCCATGGTTGTCTCAGAAACCAGAAAACCGGCTGCAATAGCGGATGTCGTTGTTCCGCAACCTAATCGCAGCGTGAGAGCAACCTGGGCGTCGGTGCTGAGGGACGGATGGCAACAGAGGACAACCAGTCTGAGGTCGTCGTCGGTCATGGCTGACTCCATGACCTCTTGCTCCGGGCCGTCGATGGATGCGTCCTCGGTGGTGGCCATGCCAATCAATCGCTCGCGGAGGGCCGCGGCCCGACGGATGCGATCCACCGCCCGGCGCCGGGCGACGGTCAGCAGCCAGGCTTCTACCGATTGCGGGATTCCGGTGTCCGGCCAGGTCTGTAGGGCTAGCAGGAACGCATCGGCGGTCGCCTCCTCGGCGATGTCGAGGTCGCGTGCCAACCGCAGGGTGGCAGCCAGCACGCGACCCCAGTGCTCACGTTGTGCCGACTCGGTCGCGCGAGCGACATCGCTGGGGAGAACGCTCAGGATGCGTCGAACTCCCACACCGGGCGCAGTTCGACGTACCCCTGCGGTGCCGGGCAGAGCTTGGCGAATTCCAGTGCCTGCGCATCGTCCTTGGCGCTGACCAGGTAATAGCCGCCCAGCACCTCCTTTACGTCGGGCAGTGGGTTGTCCACCACACTGACATCCTCGGTCCGAGTGTTGCGCAGGAACGTGGCAGTCGAAATCGGCTGGAGCGCCTCTCCGCCGAGGATCTCCCCGCCGGCCCTGGACACTGACTCGGCGAAGTCGCCATGCATCTGCATGACAGTCCCGAAGTCGGCGTCGCTGGCGTCGGTGTCGGTGTAGGCGTCCTGGTTCTCCACGATCGTCATCAGATACTTCGGCATGCTCATTCACCCTTCTTCGTACGGTCGGCCCGTTGCCGCTCCGTCAGCGAGTAGTCGAACGGCGACGCGAGGAATCGACAGGCATTGCTGGAGAATTTACGCGCAACGGGTGGAGCCTTCCCAGTTTGGCGGTTTGGCCGCCTGCCTACCGGTTCGTAGGCGCCTAGGCCGACAAGGAATGGTAAGTCTATCTTCCAAAGTGCTTGCGCGATAGGCAATCCGGAGCCGAGCGCAGAAAGCCGGCGGGGACGACGGACAGATGATCACCGCCGGGCCCGGGCACCGAACCAGAACCCGACCCGCCGACACCAGCCGCACCCGACCCACACCGCTACCCCCGACCACCGACGACGACCCGCCACCGTTCTAGCGCGCCGCGATCACCGGGGAACTTCCATCATTCCCGCGCGCGGCTTGCGTTTCGGAGTCCTACTCCCCCAACAGTTGGCTCAGTACACGAGAGACTCGAGGCGTGCCGGCCGACCCTGACGTCTTCGACAACCACCTCGCCGACTGGGATGCGTACTTGGCCACGCCGTGGGCGCAGGCGAGGTACGACGTCGTAGCACACATGCTTGACGAGACGCTCGCCCGAATGGGGCCGGGACCGCTGCGCGTACTGGATCTCGGCGGCGGCGACGGCCTCGACTCCGTCCGGTTGACGAAGGCCGGACACGACGTAACCATCGTCGATCAGGCACCCGGAATGCTCGGGCGGGCTCGAGCGAGTGCTCAGCGTGCGGGGTGCTCCGATCGCTGTCGTACAGTCGAATCCGACCTGGTGAGCTGGCACCTGGATCGACCCTACGACGTCGTGCTCTGCCATTTCGTGCTGCAGTATCTGCAGCCGGAGGATGAGCGCCGGGTCTGGCAGCAGCTACGCGAGGCGGTGCGCCCGGGAGGAGCGGCGTCGGTGATCTGCCCCAACCCGGTCTCGGAGATACTGCGCGCGGTCTACCGCGACGGAGACGCCGAGCTAGCTCTGCGCCGCCTCTATGGCGAGCCCGTCCGAACACCGACCTTCGACCGGGAAGTGCGACAGCTGCACCGCGCAGACGCCGAGCGGAAAGCCGCCGCGGAAGGGCTGCAGGTAACCCGTCGAGTTGGCCTACGGGTCGCCGTCGACATGCTGCAGGAGAGCGAGGCCAAACACGATAAGCGGAATTATCCCGCGATACTCCGCCTGGAGCTCGCCCTCGCCGAGCGGGAGCCTTACCTCGACATCGCTCGCGCCTGGCAGCTGCTCTTGCGCTGATCGCCGGTGGACCCGCTGCGGGGCTATCGATGTCCGGCACCGGGAGAGGGCTGGCTACCGGGTCACTAACCGACGACGAAGTTGACCAGCTTGCCGGGGACGGATATCACCCGGCGCACCTCGACTCCATATAGATGTGTGATCACCTTGGAATCCTGACGGGCCGCCGCCTCCATCGCCTCGGCATCAGCATCAGACGGGACGGTGACGCTGCCACGCAGCTTTCCATTGACTTGAACGGCGATGTCCACGGTGTCGTCGACCAGGTACTGCGGGTCGGCGGTCGGGAAATCGTGGCGGGCCAGCGACTCGGTGTGCCACATCCTCGACCAGAGCTCCTCGGCGATGTGCGGAGCCAGCGGGGCGATCATCAGCACCAGCGGCTCGGCCATGCCTCGGGGAACCGCCCGATCGGCATAGGCCTGGGTGGCGTAGTTGACCAGTTCGGTGATCCGGGCGATCGCGATGTTGAACCGCAGCGACTCCATACCGCCACGAACGCCCTCGATGACCCGGTTCAGAACGGGCAGACTCGCCGCGTCGACCGGATGATCACCCACGCGGACCGCCCCGGTCTGCTCATCGACAACCAGTCGCCACAGACGCTGCAGGAGGCGCATCATGCCGATGACGGCCTTCGGATCCCAGGGCCGCGATTGATCCAGCGGACCAGTGAACATCTCGTACAGCCGGAAGGTGTCCGCGCCGTAGTCGGCGAACATGTCGTCCGGCGTGATCATGTTCTTCAGGCTCTTGCCGATCTTGCCGAACTCCTGCCGTACCGGCATGTCCTGGTAGAAGAACCCCCCCTGGCGGGACTCCACCCGGGACGCATCGACGTACATCCCGCGCGCATCGGTGTAGGCCGGCGCCTGCAACATTCCCTGATTCACCAGGCGGCGGAACGGCTCGCTGCTCGAGACATGGCCCAGGTCGAAGAGGATCTTGTGCCAGAACCGGGCGTAGAGCTGGTGCAGCACGGCGTGTTCGGCGCCCCCGACGTACAGATCGACCCCGCCGGTGTCCCCTTCTTCGCGCGGGCCCATCCAGTACTTCTCGATCTCCGGAGCGCAGAACGCCGTGTCGTTGCGCGGGTCGAGGTACCGCAGCTCGTACCAGCACGAACCGGCCCAGTTCGGCATCGTGTTGGTCTCCCGACGGTAGGTCTTGGGGCCATCGCCGAGATCCAACTCCACGGTCAACCACTCGCGGGCCCGAGCCAGAGGCGCCTCGGGCTCGCTCGTCACGTCATCGTCTGGGAAGGTCCGCGGCGAGTAGTCCTCGACGTCGGGCAGCAGGACCGGCAGGGCGACGTCGGGTACGGCGATCGGCCGTCCGACATCCTCGCCGTCAACTGGGTAGACGATCGGAAACGGCTCACCCCAGTACCGCTGCCGGGAGAACAGCCAGTCCCGCAGCCGGTACGTCGTCTGCGCCCTGCCATGACCGCTCTCGACCAGCCAGGCGATGATGGCCGCCTTGGCCTGCGCCACGCCCATTCCGTTCAGATCAAGGGAGTCGTTGGCCGAATTGATTGCCGGGCCTTCCCCGGTATAGGCCTTGCCCTCGAACCCGTCCGGGGGCTGCACCGTACGGATGATCGGCAGGTCGTAGGCCTCGGCGAACTCCCAGTCCCGTTCGTCCTGCCCGGGCACGGCCATGATCGCCCCGGTGCCGTACCCGGTCAGCACATAATCGGCGATGAAGATCGGGATCTCTTGGCCCGTTGCAGGATTGGTGGCGTAGGTACCCAGGAAGACACCGCTCTTGACCCGCTGGTCGCTCTGCCGCTCGAACTCCGAGCGTCGGCTCGCCTGCCGTTGGTAGGCGGCAACGGCTTCCAACGGCCCGCCTCCGTTACCGCGCCATGACTCGGCGATCCAATCCGGCCAATCCGTGGCCGTCAGCTGCTCCACCAGCGGATGCTCCGGAGCAAGCACCACGTAGGTTGCGCCGAACAGCGTGTCCGGCCGAGT
>JALZDV010000164.1 GCA_030862345.1 Actinomycetota bacterium
TTGACGTCCAGGCCCAGGATCGGGATGCCGAAGTTGCGGGCGTCGTCCAGGATCAACCGCTTGGGGTACATCCCCGGGTCGTGGCTCAGCACCCCGGCGACGAAGGCAGCGGTGTGATGGGCCTTGAGCCAGGCTGACTGGTAGGTCGGCAGCGCGAACGCCGCGGCATGGGCCTTGCAGAATCCGAACGAGCCGAAGGCTGCCAGCACCTCCCAGATCCGTTCGGCATCCTTCAGCGAATATCCCCGGTCGAGTGCGATCGGCATGAACCAGGCCTGCACCTCCGGGTGGCCGTCCTTGTGCCCCAAGGCGCGTCGAACCTCGTCGGCTTCAGCCAGGGTGACCCCGGTGACCGTGTGCACGATCTCGAGCACCTGCTCGTGGAAGACCACCACACCACCGGTCTGCTCCAGGGAATACCGCAGGCTCTCGTGCAGATAGGCCGGCTCTGCCCAACCCTGCCGGGCCATCAGGAACGGGGTGACCATGTCGCTCTTGACCGGCCCGGGACGGAACAGCGAGATGTCGATGATGATGTCCTCGAAGCTGTCCGGTGCGAACTTGCCGACCAGCTCGCGCTGCCCCGGCGACTCGATCTGGAACATCCCCAGCGTGCGAGTGGACTGGATGAGTTCGAAGGTCGTCGGGTCGTCGCGCGGAATGGCGTCGATGTCCACTTCGGCACCCTCGACCCGTCGGATCTCGTCGAGCGCGTGCGAGATCGAGGACTGCATCCGGATGCCGAGCAGGTCGAGCTTGAGCAGACCGAGTTCTTCGACATCGTCCTTGTCGAACTGACTCATCGGATAGCCGAGGAAACTGCGCTCGACCGGGGTCCGATCCAGCAGGCTGCGATCGGAAAGCAGGACCCCGCACGGATGCAGGGCGATGTGCCGGGGAAGTCCGTCGAGGCTCTCGACCAGATCGAAGAGCAGTTCGAGCTTGGCCTGGCCGATCCCGCTGGCCCGCAACTCAGGCAGGTCGCGCAGTGCGGCCCTGGCCTGGTTGGCCCGGATGTGCGGAAAGGCCTTGGCCAGGGTGTCGATCTCGCCCAGTGGCATCCCCAGTGCCGCACCAACGTCGCGGATGGCGTGCCGGACCCGATAGGTGTCCATCATGGACACACAGCTGACCCGGTCGTCCCCGTACCGGGCGATCACCTCGTCGTAGACCTCCATCCGGCGTGCGGACTCGACATCGATGTCGATGTCGGGCAAGGCCTTTCGGAGTGGAGACAGGAACCGCTCCATGAGCAGCCGATAGCGGATCGGATCCACGTCGGAGATTCCCAGAAGGTAGGTGACCAGACTGCCCGCCCCCGAGCCGCGGGCGGCCGCGCGGACACCCATCGAGCGGATCAGGTCGGCGACATCGGCGACAGTCAGGAAGTACGACGGAAAGCCCAGCGTCCCGATCACCGCCAACTCATCGGTCAGGCGCTGGCGTACGACGTCGGTCACGGCCATCCCACGCCTGCCGAATCCTGCCTCACAGCGCTGAGCGAGCACCTCTCCGGCTCGCAAGCCCGCCTCGTCCGGGGCTCGGACGACGTCGAGTTCCGGGAAGTGCACGGTGCCCAAACCGAGATCCCGTCGCGGGTCGAGCGCACACTGCTCGGCCAGCCGGGCGGTGGCGGTGAGCAGCCGGGCGCCGATCTCGTCGTCGGTGAGGTCCGCAGCGATCTCGGCCATCTCCTTGCCGGACTTGAGATAGCCCTCGGCGCTGCGCCGGTCGAGATGGCGCAGATCCAGCGGCACCAGGCGCCGACTCGCGTCGAGGACGTCCGCGGTGGGGGCGTCGAAGGGGTCGACGTACCGGACCGCATTGGTGAGCACCATGGGTGTACCGGTCCGCAGGCCGAACCGGAGCATCGCTTGCGCCTTAGCCCGATCCCCTTGGGCGCGGTGGTGGACGACCTCGAGGTATACCTGCTGGGTGCCCAGGCGCTCCCGCCATGCCTCGAGTTCGGCCTCGGCGCGGTCGGGGCGACGACCAGCCAGCGCCCGGCCGACCGTCGAGTCCGGACCGAGCAGGGCGACCAGAGCACCCTCCCGGGCATGCTCGGCCACCAGATCCCGGCTGCTCACCGGCATCCCCCGCTCCCCAGCCATGTGGGTGGCGCTGGTGAGCCGACACAGGGCTCGCCATCCGGTTCCAGCCCTGGCCAGCACGGTAACCCGGGGCAGGCGGGCATCAACACTGACCCCACCGCGGGCCGGGGTCCGGCGGCCGGACGGGGGTACGGGCTGCTGGCCAGCCACCGAGCCGACGGCCAGGTCCAGTCCGAAGATCGGGCGAATGGTGGACTCCCGACAGGCCATCGCGAACTTCACCGCACCGGACAGACCGTCGCGATCGGTCAGCGCCAGCGCGCTCATCCCATGCTCGGCAGCCCGTTGGACCAGGTCACCGGGGTGATTGGCGCCGTACCGAAGGGAGTAGCCGGATGCGACGTGCAGATGGACGAACGGATTCCCGCTCACTCCCTGTCGCCGCCCGTCACCCGCTCCACGAGGCGGCAGAACGTAGCCACCTCCCGGATCAGGTCATCGGCCTCCCGAGCCGTCACCGAACCGAGAATTCCGGCCTCGGCAGCGGCCCGCTTGCCGGCACCTGCGGCGAAGAATCCGGCCCACTCCCCCAACTCCGGGGCCAGCTCGATCAGCAGGTCCCAGGCGCTGCGCAAGCCGCGCCGGCGCGGTCGAATTCCGACCTCACTGCGTTGGGCGAGTACTGCCGCTGCAGCACGCAGGGCAGCCAGATGCGCTCGGGCATAACGCGGCTCGGGCTGAGGCTCGGAAGCCGCCTCGACCAGTTCGGTCCGCGCCTGAGCCAGCAAGGACACCGCCGAACTGCGCCCATCGACAGACCTGCGCCGGTCGAAGGAACCAGGCCCATCGAATCGAGCCGAGCCGGTCGCCCCGGGTGCCTCAGTCATGGACACGTGCCAACACCCATCGGTTGGTCGCCTCGTCCCAGCACAGGTCATAGACACCGTCGGGTGCACCGCTCGACTCCCGGCCGGGTCGAGTCTCCACCCGCCACCAGTGCAGTTGCACGATCGCCTCTCCGCCGTTGAACCGGCGCCACCAAGACCCTGACTCCACCCAGTGATCGAGGACGTCGGCCACGTCGTATCGGCGTTGGCGCCACCAGAAACTCTGCGGAGTCGCACTGGGATAGGTCTGGGTGCCCGCTTGCACCTCGATCGGTTCGCCCCGACCGGCCTCCGGCAGACGGCTCATTGCCAGCCCGCCTCGTGCGCTGTGTCATGGCGCGCTGCGCGCGCGAGTCGCCTCCGCTCCTCGGAGCCGCCCGGCGGGGAGCATGCGGATCGGGCTGCGGTCAGACCATCGGCCCCGCTGAGCATCTCCTGCGATGCTCGGCTCCGGCGCACCGTTCGCTCCGCTCCTCGCTCGTTCCTCGCTGCGATGCTCACTCGCTCTCGGCTCACCAGACCTCCACACACACTGCTGACGAGAACCACTGGGCCGGAGCCGACACGGGTCGAGGGCATCGGCTCCGGCACAGCCCTTCGGCACCACTAACGGTACCTCCATCGTTCGAACATGTGTTCGAATGACTGGGTCAGTGAACCTCCTCGACGACGCGGCGTCAACCCCCGAAGCCAGCACATTGCCAGGCCCGCTAGCGTCGTCCGGTCAGTAGGCTCGGACCGGTGATCATGCATCTGGCGACCTTCACCTGGCGCCCCAACGCCACCAACGACGATGTGGTCGCCGTCATCGAGGCCCTGACCTCGTTGCCGGGCCAGATCCCGGAGCTGCTCTCCTACCGCTTCGGGCCGGACCTCGGATTGCGCGAGGGAAACGCCGACTTCGCGGTCGCCGCTGTGCTGGAGAGCCCGCAGACGCTGCCGGCCTATCTCGACAATCCTGAACACCTACGGATCGTCCAGGAGTTCATCGGACCGCTGATCGCCACCCGCCAGGCCGTACAGATCGAACTGCCAGCCGACGCGACGCTCTGACCGGCCCTAAACAGGGCGGGTCTCGGGCATCCGCAACGACAGCAGCACACCGATCGCGAGTACCGCCGTGGTCAAGGCGAATCCGGTTGAGTAGCCGGCCGCAGAGGTCGAACCCCATCCACCGCTGTCGACGAGGGCAGATGCAGCCAGCGGCCCGATCATCGCTCCGACGTCGAGCGACATCTGATAGAACGCGACGGCACCACCACTGCGGGCCGGCGCGACGTCGGCGACGATCGCCGCCGGCGCGACTGCCAGCATCCCGGTACCAGCACCGGACACGGCCATCGCGATCAGGAACAGCGTCAGGTTCGCCGGCGCGATCAGGATCGCCATGCCAAGGGTCGCCGAGGTCGTACCCGCAATCATCAGCGGTTTGCGACCCACCCGGTCGGCCCAGCGTCCGGAGGGGAACAGCGCAGCCGCATTGGCGACTGCGAAAACGCCCAGCCCGATGCCCGTCCACTCGGTCCCGAGAACCAGCGCCTCACCGACGAACAACGGAATGAGTGAGAAGCGCACCCCGAAGGCCAGCCACCCGATTCCCAGGCTGGCCCCGATTGCCGCCCGGTAGGCCGGAATCCGCAGCATCGATCCGATGCTCGACGGGCCGGGCGCGCCATCGGACCGATCTGGGACGTACACCGGTGGAGGCAGCCGCCGAAAGGCAACCAGCGCCACCAATGTCGCCACCACCAGCAGGGCCCCGTAGATGAAGAAGGGCAACCGCAGGGAGATTGCGGCAAGCGGCCCGCCGACCACGGGCCCGACGATGCCGCCGACCAGGAAACCGCCGAAGAACACGCTGTTGGCCCGGCCGCGGACCTGCGGAGGGGAGGTCCGGATCAGCAGGACCACCGCCGAGACGGTGAACATCGCCGACCCCAGCCCGCCCAGCCCGCGTAGCACCAACAGCTGTGGGTAGTTCTGGGCGAATCCGGCGGCTCCACTGGTGACCGCGGCCAGGGCGATGCCGGTGACCAGGACGCCGGACTCACCGAAGCGGTCGACCAGCCGGCCGGAGAACAGCGCGGACACGATCCGCATCCCGGCGAAGGCCGTGACGACCAGGGCAGCCAGGGTACGGCTGACCCCGAACTCCAGCGCGAAGTCCGGGATGGCCGGAGCGACGATGCCGTACCCGACGGCCACACAACCGGCGACCAGGGCCAGGATCCACGCTTCCCGCGGAAGCTTGGGCGCGGCGGCCGGGAAGCCGCTCAGGAGCGCTGGGGGCCCAGACCCATGGTCGCCAAGTAGCTGATGAACGCCGACGGGTTACGACTCTGACCGAGCACATCCCCAGGACCGGTGAACTCGAACACCAGTCCCTCGCCGCTCTTCAGCGACGTCATGGTCGACCCGATCCGACGAGTCGAGACCGCAATCCCGTCGGTGTAGGCGACCAAGTGCCCGCTGTCGAGAACGAGCCGCTCGGCTGGGCCGAGCCGATGCACGTCCAGCGCACCGAAGCAGGCAACCAGGATCTGACCTTGTCCGGTGGCCCTGATCAGAAAGCCGCCCTCGCCGCCGACGAGGTTGCCGAAACCACCCCATTTGGTGTCAACGGCCACGCTCCACTCGTTGGCCAGCCAGCTGCCCTTGGACAGGTTCCAGCCGTGTTCCGGAGAAGCCGGCAACACGAGGATGTCTCCGGGCAGCGTCGGGGCGACGTCCACCCATCCGCCGTACTGTCCGGCGGTGTAGGTCGTGACGAACAGCGATTCCCCACCCAGTACCCCGCGAGCCAGGGACTTCATCAGTCCGCCCTGCATCTGGGCCTGGACGTTCGTGTCCGGCGACATGGCCGCCATCGCACCGGACTCGACCTGGGCCGGCTCACTCGGTGCCAGGGTCAGCCTGGCCACCGAGAAGCTCGGGTTGTGCCGAATTGCCACCTGCATGAGCACCGCCTGTTCTGAGCTGGGGATTCCGGCCGGAAACCCAGGATCGCCGATACTGGCCGGATGAATCCTAAGGTCGAGGCAGTGCGCCAACGCCTGCGCGATGCCGGTGCCCTCGGTGACGTGCGAATCCTGCCGGAGAGCGCGCACACGGCGGTGCTGGCGGCCGACCAATTGGGCATAGATGTCGGGGCGATCGCCAACAGCCTGATCTTCGACGCGGACGGATTGCCGCTGCTCGTCCTGACCAGCGGCCGGCATCGCGTGGACACCGACAAGGTCGCCAGGCTCCTGGGTATCGCCGCGTTGCGTCGCGCAGATGCCGAGTTCGTCCGGATCCATACCGGCCAGTCCATTGGCGGAGTGGCGCCGGTGGGGCATCCGGAGCCGATCGGAACGCTCGTGGACATCGAACTCGCCCGCTATGACGAGGTCTGGGCCGCGGCCGGCCATCCCTCGACGGTGTTCCCGACCAGCTATGCCGAACTCCTCCGGATCACGGCAGGTACGGCGGCCGAGGTAGGGGACTAGTACTAGGACCTAGGTCTACTTAGCACTGCGACCGTGGAACGTAGATGCTTCGGCTATCAGCGCTTCTTCCAGAGCTGCCGGCGCGGCGTGCTCCTCCAC
>JALZDV010000171.1 GCA_030862345.1 Actinomycetota bacterium
CCACTTGGGTCACAGGGGGATCACAATGCCTCAGCCGGGGGCGGTCGGACTACAGAAAACGTCGTTGACCTGCCCATCCGCGTTTTCCGGTTGTAGTGTTCCCCCGTGCTGTTCTTCACGATTCGACGGGTGCTCGGGTCGATCGTCGTCCTGATCGCCAGTTCGTTCCTAGTCTTCCTGATGACTGCGTTCAGCTTCGACCCATTGGCCCAGTATCGGCAGCGCCAACCTCCGCCTCCGCCGGAGTTCTTCGACGCGCTCCGGGAGCGTCTGGGACTGAACGATCCCCTGATCGTGCGGTACTTCAATTGGCTCCAGGGCGCGGTCACGGGTGACTTCGGCGTCAACATCAACAACATCCCGGTCGCTGATCAGCTGTTCGGCAGGCTGTTGGTGACCGGGCGGCTGGTCATCGCCGCCATGCTTCTCGCGATACTGCTGGCGATCGTGGTGGGCGTCGTCTCCGCGGTGCGGCAGTACAAGGCCACGGACTACATCTTCACCGTTTTCGCCTACATCCTGATCGCACTGCCGACGTTCTGGTTCGCCGCACTGCTCAAGGAGTTCGTGGCGATCGGGATCAACAACCTCGCCGGCGAAAAGGTCTTGTTCACCCTCGGGGACGAGACGCCGGGTATCTCTAGTTATGGAACGACGTCGATGATCTTCTGGGATCGGATCGGGCATCTTGTCCTGCCGACAATTTCGCTCGGACTGCTGACCTTTGCCGCCTGGAGCCGCTTCCAGCGCGCCTCCATGCTGGACGTCCTGTCGGCCGACTACATGCGCTTGGCTCGGGCGAAGGGACTGCCCTGGCGAAGGGTGATCGTCAAGCACGGCCTCAGGAATGCCCTGATCCCGCTCACAACCGTCGTGGCGATCGGGCTCGGCGCCATCTTCGGCGGAGCCATTGTGACCGAACAAGTCTTCGTCTGGCACGGGATGGGGGAGTACCTCATCCAGGACGGGATCCAGAAGAACGACATCAACGTTGTGTTGGGCTGGCTGCTGGTTGCTGCCTTCTTCGTCGTCCTGTTCAACCTCATCGCCGACTTGCTCTATGCAGTCCTCGATCCCCGAATCCGGCTGAGCTAACTCGTGGAAGGCCGCTGATGTCCACCACCGAAGACAGGATGGCCACCCCCGGTCCGGCCACGCCAAAGGAGGCAGCGGCGGTCCAGCCAGGAGCCGGCGGGTTACCGCCGCCCGTGGGATCGGAGGAGAAAGAGGCCGGCGAAGGTGCGCCCATAGATCGTGAGTTCACCGTCGAGGCGCGCAGCCAGCGTCAGCAGATCATCAGCCGGTTCTTCCACAACAAGCTGGCAATGACCGGCCTGATCGGTTTCCTGATCCTGCTCCTGTTCGGGTTTCTGGGCCCGCTCGTCTACAAGATCAACTACGTCACGCTGAACGCGGGGGCGCAGTCGGTGGGCCCAGGCACAAATCAGGGCGGTCGCTTCTACCCCTTGGGCAGCGACGCCATCGGGCGCGACCTGCTTGCTGGTCTGATGCTGGGGATCCAGCGCAGCGCGCTCGTCGTCATCATCGCTGTTGTCATCTCACTGAGCCTGGGAATGCTCGTCGGCGCCCTGGCCGGGTACTTCGGCGGTTGGCTCGACAACGTGCTGATGCGCTTCGTCGATCTCATCCTGACCATCCCGTTGTTGGTGGTCCTGGTCATCGTGGCCAGCAACTTCGAGAACGCGAAGACCGCCTTCGGAGTGGCACTGATCCTTGGCTTGTTCGGCTGGCTGGATCTGTCTCGCATCGTGCGCAGTCAGTTCCTGTCTCTCAAGGAACGTGAATTCGTCGAAGCCGCGCATGCGCTCGGCGCGTCCAACTGGCGGATCATCACCCGCCATCTCATCCCGAACTCGCTCGGGACGATCATCGTGTGGACGACTCTGGCTGCAGCAGCCGCCATTCTGGCTGAGGCCACCCTGACCTTCCTGGGCTTTGGTGTCGGTCCAGAGGACACCTCACTGGGTCGGTTGATCTCCGACGGCGTCCAGGCGGCCAGTACCCGGCCTTGGCTGTTCTACTTCCCCGGGCTGCTGTTCCTGCTCATCGTCCTTGCCATCAACCTGATCGGCGACGGGATCCGAGACGCCTTCGACCCCTCCAACAAGCGAGTTCGCGCCTGAGTCGCGTGCCAGCCATCCCAGCGACAGGACCGGAGCCCCATGACAACGCTGAGCCCTGCGTACGGTAGCGCGGCCACCCCCGCATCACCGGTGACCAAAGATGCCCTGCTCGAGGTCACCGACCTCAATGTCCGCTTCCCCACCGAGGACGGGATCGTGCACGCCGTACGCGGCGTCACCTACGCACTGCGCTCGGGTGAGGTGCTCGCGGTGGTGGGCGAGTCGGGCTCCGGTAAGTCAGTGACGTCGCTGGCGGTGATGGGGCTGCTGCCGGCCTCCGCGGTCATCACCGGATCGGTGCGCTATCGCGGCACCGAACTGCTGGGGATGAAGGACAGGTCATTCTCCAAGATCCGCGGCAAGGGCGTCGCGATGATCTTCCAGGATCCGATGACCTCCCTGGATCCGGTCTACAAGGTCGGATTCCAGATCTCGGAGACACTGCGTACTCACGACGAGTCGATGTCGAAGAACGACGCCCGGGATCGGGGCGTGGAACTGCTCAACTTGGTCGGCATTCCCAACGCCTCGGAACGGATCGACCAGTACCCGCACGAGTTCTCCGGAGGGATGCGCCAGCGCGTGGTCATCGCGATCGCGATGGCCAACCAGCCGGACGTGATCATCGCCGACGAACCGACAACCGCTCAGGACGTGACGGTGCAGGCCCAGATCCTCGAGGTCTTGAACACCGCCATGGTCGAGACCGGTGCGGCAATGGTGCTGATCACCCACGACCTGGGAGTTGTAGCGGGGGTAGCCGACCGGGTGCTGGTGATGTACGCCGGGAGGCCGGTCGAGATGGGCCATGTGGATGAGATCTATTACCGCCCGCGGATGCCCTACACCCTTGGCCTGCTCGGCTCGATGCCACGACTGGACGCCGCCGAACGCCAACGGCTCACTCCGATCAAGGGGTCGCCGCCGTCGCTGGTGAACATGCCACCGGGATGCCCCTTCGGGCCGCGCTGCCCGTTGCACATCGACGCCTGCGATGCGGAGGAACCGCCACTGATCGAGGTCGGCGGTGGGCACCTGGCCGCCTGTATCCGGACCGAAGAGCTCCGCGGCACAGGCACGCATGCTGAAGAGATCTTCGACGCGACCGCGGTCGATGACATGCTCAGCTCCGTAACCGCCGACGGCACGGTTGCCGAGGTCGGTACAGCCCCAGCTCAGGGTCAGGTATGACAATTCTCGAACAGGACACCGCCCCCAAGCCACCTCGAACCGGCGAGCCGATTCTCGAGGTGACCGAGATGGAGAAGCTCTTTCCCATCCGCGGCGGGGGCCTGATCCGGCGCGTCGTCGGTCACGTACGCGCGGTGGACGGCATCGACCTAGTGGTGTACCCCGGAGAAGTGCTGGGCCTGGTCGGTGAGTCTGGCTGTGGCAAGTCGACCACTGGTCGGGCGATCCTGAATCTCCAGCCGGCCACGGCCGGTTCGGTTCTGTTCCGGGGCCGAGAGATTGTGGGCCTGTCCCGAGCACAGATGCGCCCCCTCCGTAGGGACATCCAGATCGTTTTCCAGGACCCCTACGCGTCGCTGAATCCTCGCCTGCCGGTCTTCGACATCGTCGCCGAACCGTTGATCATCCATAACATGGTGAAGGGAGACGCGGCCCTGCGCAGCCGGGTCAAGGACCTCGTTCAGATGGTCGGGCTCAATCCCGAGCACACCAACCGCTATCCGGCGGACTTCTCCGGTGGCCAGCGGCAACGGATCGGCATCGCCCGAGCACTCGCCCTGGAGCCGGCGATGCTGATCCTCGACGAGCCGGTCTCGGCCCTAGACGTGTCCATCCAGGCGGGGGTCATCAACCTCTTGGAGGACCTGCGGGATCAGCTCGGTCTGTCCTACCTCTTCATCGCCCACGACCTGTCCGTCGTGCGGCACATCTCCGACCGCATCGCAGTGATGTATCTCGGCAAGATCATGGAGTTGGCCGATCGAGACAGCCTGTTCGCGCGGCCGATGCATCCCTACACCCAGGCACTGCTGTCGGCGATCCCCATCCCGGATCCCGAACGGGAGCGCCGCCGCGAGCGAATCATCCTCACCGGCGACATTCCGAGCCCGGCCAATCCGCCTTCGGGTTGCCGCTTCCGGACCCGGTGCTTCAAGTTCCGGGACGAACTGAGCGATGACGAGCGGCGCAAGTGCATTGACGTGGTGCCCCCGCTGGCAGAGCAGGAGCCGGGGCACACCTCGGCCTGCCATTACTCAGCGGTCCGTAGCGTCCTCGAGCCGGTCTGAGCCGAGCGGCCCAGCAGGGGGGCAGCGAAGGGCACTTAGGGTGGCGGGATGACCCAGCCAGGGCCGCCGCGGCGCGTGCTCTTCGTGCATGCCCACCCGGACGACGAGACGATCACTACCGGCGCCACGATGGCCCGATACGCAGCAGAGGGCGTCGGGGTGACGCTGCTCACCTGCACCCTGGGCGAGGAAGGCGAGGTGCTGGTTCCCGAGCTTGCCCGGCTCGCTGCCGACCAGGCAGATCAGCTCGGCGGTTACCGGATCTCCGAACTTGCCCAGGCGATGCAGGAGTTGGGCGTCGGCGACCATCGGTTCCTGGGTGGCGCCGGTCGTTGGCGGGACAGCGGGATGATGGGCACAGCAGCGAACGAGCATGCTCGGGCCTTCTGGCGGGCCGATCCCGACGAAATCTGCGCCGCTGCGGTCGAGGTCATCCGCGAGGTGCGACCGCAGGTGCTGGTCACATACGACGAGAACGGTGGCTACGGTCACCCCGATCACATCCAGGCGCATCGGGTCGCGATGGCGGCCTTCGACGCCGCTGCCGATCCGCACTGGCGGCCCGATCTCGGCGCGGCCTGGTCGATAACCAAGGCGTATTGGAGCGCAATTCCCATCTCTAGGCTGCGCAAGGCCGTCGAGAGCATGCAAGCCGCAGGAGAGATCCATGAATTGTCCAACCCTGATGAGCTTCCGTTTGGTACTCCGGACGAGTTGGTGACGACCGCGGTCGAGGCCAGCGACCAGTTGCCGGCCAAGATGGCCGCGATGCGTGCACACGCGACCCAGATCTCGGTGAACGGCCCGTTCTTCGCGTTGTCGAACAACATCCCGAACATGGCGTTAGCCGTCGAGTTCTATCAGCTGGTTCGCGGCAGAGTGGGAGATGCCGACGGCGAGAGTGGCTACGAGAGCGGCCTGTTCAGCGGATTGAGCTTGGAGTCGGAGTCCGCCTCAGCATGATCCTCCGATTACTCGGGGGCGTCGTCGTCCTCGTGCTGGCGGGGGTCTGCGCAATTCTCGAGGTCTTCTACCTGCCGTTGCGCGTTGGGTCGATCCCGGTGCCGATCTCGATAGCTGCCGCGGTGCCCGCGAACGTGGCCCTTACCCGGGTGATGTACGCCATCTCCGGCTCGGTCTGGCTTGCACTGTTGCCCGGAGGGATCTGGCTGGGCGTGATCACCCGTGCGGCCATCAGCCGACCGGAAGGGGACCTCCTGATCACCGGTGGTTCGGCTGCGACCGGATCCTGGTTGATCAACTTGGTGTTCCTGCTGCTCGGCTCACTGGCGCTGGCCTACTCGGTGGCCACCCTCCGAAGCCGCCGGAATCCGACTCAGGGGACCCCTGCGACGATAGGTTCGCAACATTCTTCCCCTGATCGAACCCGAATGATCGCTCAGCCCCCGGACACCGCCGGCAAGAGGTAGACCTCCGCGCCGTCGGGCACCGCGGTGGCCAACCCTTCGCCGTCACGCACGTTCGTCGTCCCGACGTAGAGGTTCACGTGCTGGCGCAGATTCCCGCGTTCGTCACAGACCCGTCGGATCAGTGCTGGATTGTCCGCGCCGATTCGGGCGAGCAGCCCGGCTGCGTCGGTGCCCTCAGGAAGGTCGATCTCCAGCGTGCGGGCATTGTCGGTGAACTGCCGAAGAGCTCCAGGTATCCGGACCACTACAGCCACTCAGGACACCTTTCCGGCGCGGACGCACAATACGTCGGGCAGGTGAGAGGCGATCTCCGACCAGCTCTCGCCCTCGTCAGCACTGGCGAAGACAGAGCCGCTGCGGGTACCGAAATAGAGCCCGGTCGTCGGCAGGTCATCAGCACACATCGCGTCGCGCATGACCGTGGCATAGAACTCACCCGGCAGCCCCTTGGACAACTCCTCCCAGCTCAGCCCAGCGTCGCGGCTGCGGTACACACGGCACCGGCCCTCCGGCGCGAAGCGCTGCATGTCTGCCACCAGCGGCAGGACGTACACCGTCCCTGGGGCGTGCGGGTGAGCGACCATGTTGAAGCCGAAGTCCCCGGGCAAGCCCTCGGCGATCGAGGTCCAGGACTCACCCTCGTCGTCGGAGCGGTACACGCCGCCGTGGTTCTGGGCGAACATCTGGTTCGGGCGCTCGGGGTGGCGGGCCACCTTGTGTACGCACTGGCCGTACTCCGGGAATTCGTCAGCCGGCAGGAACGAGCCCTGGATGCCACGGTTGGCCGGATTCCAACTGGCCCCGTCGTCGGTGGTCCGGTAGACGCCGCCCGTCGACATCGCGATGTGCATCTGCTGGCTGTCTGCGGGGTGGGGGAGGATCGTGTGCAGGGCCTGACCACCGCCCCCTGGCTGCCACTCCGGGCGATGGGGGTGCTCCCAGAGGCCTTGGTTCAGCGTGAACGACACGCCACGGTCCTCGCTGCGCCACAACGCCGATGGCTCGGTGCCCGCCCACACGAGGTCTGGCTGGTCGGCCGGCCCCGGGGTGATCTGCCAGACCCTGGCCAATGCGGCGTCGGTCTCCTTCGGGAAGCTGATCGGGGCCGGATCCGGCTCTGTCCAGGTCGCACCCAGGTCGTCGGAATAGGACATCGCCGGACCCCAGTGGGAACTGCTCGCGCCGGCGAACAACCGCGGCGTTTCACCGCGGGTGTCGATCGCACACGCGGCGACCTCATTCAGGCCAAGATCCGGTCCGCGTAGCGTCCAGGACTGACGGTCGTCATCACTGGTCGCCGTCCACAAGCCCTTGCGGGTCCCGATCAGCACCATGGTCTGGCTCATTGGGCGTCATCCTCATTGTCCGTGCTCGTCGTGAAGTTATTCCGGTTAGGAATAGTAGGGTCTGGCCGGTGAGTCAAGAGGAAAGTCTGCCGACCACGTCGTACGCGGTGTTGGGTTTGCTCACATTCGGCCGGGAACTGACCGGGTACGAGCTCAAGCGTTGGGCTGACTCCACGTTGCGCTTCTACTGGACCTCTCCTGCAATGAGCCAGATCTACACCGAGCTCAAGCGGCTGGCCGAACGCGGGCTGGTGCTGTCCAGGTCCTCGGGCGGCGGGTCGAACCGGACCACTACCCGCTACCGGGTCAGCGCGAAGGGCGCCAGAGAACTGCGCCGCTGGCTGGCCGAGTCCGATCCCGGTTTCCCGGTGCTCAAGCACCCCGTCGCCTTGCGTCTGCTCCTGGGCCACCTACTCGAGCCCACCCAGGTCCGGGCCATGCTGGAGTCCTACGACGCGCAACTCACCGACCAGCGCCGGGCCCTGCGTGCTGTCCTCGACGGGATCGACAACGACCCCGCCTTCGAATATCCAGCGCACGTGGCACGGTGGGGCCTGTCTTACTACGACAGCGAGGAGGATGCTGTACGCCGGCTCCTTGCAGCTGTCCCCGAGACCGGGACCGATCCGGCGGGCGACCGTTCAGGGTGACCGGTGACCGCGGTCTTCGGTCACCCGAGCGCCCGCTGGAGAGCGGCCACCCTTCGGTCCAGTGCCCGTCGGGACACGGCTGCTCGTGGCGCGAGGACGTCGAACGCATGGTAGGCCCCTGGATCGGTATGCACCTCGGTCGCCACCCCAGCCCGCAGCAATCGGATCGCGTAGTCGAGGACCTCGTCGCGAAACAGGTCCAGCTCACCGACCTCGATGTAGGTGGGCGGCAGCCGAGCAAGGTCACTCTCCCGGGATGCAGCGGCACTGCCGGGTACGTCCGCACCTCCCGCCCGGTCGCCCAACAGGCTCTGCCACGCGGCTAGGTTGGCTTCTCGATCCAAAACCCCCAGGTCAGCGATCTCATGACTGGACGGTGTGTGGTTGCGGTCGTCGAGCATGGGGTAGATCAGCATCTGATGCGCCAACCGAGGTGTGCCGATATCGCGGGCCAGCAGTGCGGCACCGGCGGCGAGTCCGCCACCAGAACTCACGCCGCAGATCCCCAGCCTCGACGGGTCGATTCCCAGTTCGTCGGCATGCCGCCGCATCCAAACCAGGGCCTGGTAGCAGTCCTGGACGGGTGCCGGGTGGGGGTTCTCGGGCGCGAGACGATAATCGACTGACACCGTGACACATCCCACCCGGTCGGTGAGCGTCATCGCGAGCGGGTGGTCGGTATCCAGATCGCCCATGATCATCCCACCGCCATGGATGAATCCGAGACCCCTGGGCGCCCTGCACCGCACGGAGTGATTGGGCTGCTGGTCCCGGAACTCGCGAACCCGGTTTTTCCTCCTTTGCCGAGGAGTTGGAGACGCGGGCGGCACAGGCTGGGTATTCCGCCCTGCTGTGCAAGACGCGCTGGGCCGGCATCCGAGAGGAGGAATACACGCGGATGCTGCTGGGCCGGGGTGTCGAGGGAATGGTGTTCGTCTGTCCGGATCGAGGGGACTCCCCGGCCTCCCGCCACCCGCCACCTACTGGACCTGGGACACCAGCGGATCGGCTTCGTCAGCGGACCGCCTCAGGCACTGCCGGCCCGGCTACTTCAAATAGGTTGGATGGCTGCACTGGAAGAAGCCGGACATCCCCCGGACCTCCGGCTGATCGCGCATGGGCCCTTCGGAGCCGACGGTGGCGCACTTGCCATGTCTCGATTGCTCGACACCGCCCAGCCGACCGGGGTGATCTGCGCATCGGACCTCATGGCGATGGGCGCCAT
This sequence comes from Actinomycetota bacterium, assembly GCA_030862345.1. Classification (GTDB taxonomy): domain Bacteria; phylum Actinomycetota; class Actinomycetes; order Mycobacteriales; family Geodermatophilaceae; genus JACCQS01. The sequence goes on from JALZDV010000171.1 coordinate 9,054, forward strand.
CCGGGAAGCCACCCGGCGTGGCCGCACTGTGCCCACCGACCTCTCGGTGATCGGCTTCAACGACATCGCATTCGCCGCCTACTGGTCACCGCCGCTCACCACACTCGCCCAGCCGATCCCCGCGATGGCCGCCGCGGCCATCGACGAACTCGTGGCCGGGCTGGTCCCGCAACCCCGAGCCGGTCACCAGCCGGCCAGCCGGATCTTCCGCGCGGAGCTCGTGGTGCGCGAGTCGACGACAGCACCCGGCGCAAGGCCGGGTTGAGCAATCAGTCGCCGTTGGGAAGCGGGCCGATCCGGTAGCGGTAGTCGTGATGATGGTGGAAGCCCAGGCGCGAGTAGAGCCGCAGGGCGGCAGCATTCTCGGCGGCCACCTGCAGGTAAATCGCTCTGGCACCCCGCTCGGCGGCCCAGCCGACCAATTCCGCCATCAGCCGGGTGCCATGGCCCCGACGGCGGTGCTCTTCGCTGACGGTCACGGCCGTGACGCCGAGCCAGCCCCGTGCCACGGCCCCGCGGGCCACGGCGAGCACCGCTGCGGCCGCGCCGCCCTCCGCCGGTGCGCGCAGCGACGCGAAGCTCAATTCAATGTCCTCCTCGGCTCGCAGCAGGACCTCTCGAGCGTGCCCCGGTAGCCGAGCACCGCGGTAGTGGTAGGCCGCCAGCCACGCGTCGTCGGGCTCGGCGTCCAGCCGCACGGCCAACCCTGCAGGGGTCGAGGCCTGTGTGGTCGACGTTCGGATTTCTTCCAGGTCGCCGGTGAGGAATCGAACCAGGTCGTGCGTCCGCCAGCCGGCTGCGTCCAGGACGGCATCGATCGCCTCTCCTCCGGGCAGCGGTATCTGGACCATCGGCGGCAGTCCGCGGTCGGCGTACCAGTGCAGGAGGTCGGGCAGCCAGGCCTCCGTCTTAGGCGGCGCGCCCAGGACCAACGCGGAGTTCGACCGACCGGTGAAGCCACCGGCGGCGCGCAGCAACCATCCGCCGAATCGAGCCTCCTCGAGGCCACGCCAGCCGAGGGCGGCGATTCGCTCCACATCCGCGACGTCAATGCTGACGTGGGCAGGTTCACTCGGCAAAGTGCCCCCCTCCACCCAACCCGGCCCTGGAGAAGCAATACTAGGAAGCCGCAGCAGTCCCGGCAGAAGGAGCACCGTGACCTACGTCATCGCCGAGCCGTGTGTCGATGTTCTCGACAAGGCATGCATCGACGAGTGCCCGGTGGACTGCATCTATACCGGCAAGCGGATGCTCTACATCCACCCGGACGAATGCGTGGACTGTGGTGCCTGCGAACCGGTCTGCCCGGTGGAGGCGATCTTCTACGAGGACGACGTCCCGGAGAAGTGGAAGGACTACTACAACGCCAACGTCGAGTTCTTCGACGACCTGGGTTCACCGGGTGGCGCGTCGAAGACGGGTGACATCGACAAGGACCATCCCCTGGTCGCGGCTTTGCCGCCGCAGGTGAACGAGCACTGACGTTGATCGAGGTCTGACCTGCCGCTGAACCTTCCCGACTTCCCCTGGGACAGTCTGGATGCTGCCCGGGGCCGCGCGCTGAGCCATCCGGACGGTCTCGTCGACCTGTCCATGGGCACACCGGTCGACTCGACCCCGGAGTTCATAGCCCAGGCGCTCGCTCAAGGATCCAACGCACCGGGATACCCAACGGCACACGGAACAGTCGAGCTGCGTCGGACAGCCGCTGACTGGCTGCAGCGCCGCTTCGGCGTCCAGGCGGCACCCGGCGATGCCATCCTGCCGACGATCGGCTCGAAGGAGACCGTCGCCTGGCTGCCGACGATGCTCGGTGTCGAAGCCGGTTCGACGGTCATCATTCCCGAGTTGGCATATCCCACTTACGAGGTGGGTGCGGTGTTGGCCGGAGCGCGCATACGACGGGCCGACCAGCCGCCACACGATGCCGCCGCAGTCAGCCTGGTGTGGCTGAACTCCCCGGCGAATCCGCACGGGGCCGTGCTGTCGGCCAACGATCTCCAGCGGTGGGTTGCCTGGGGGCGGGACAGGGCCATCCCGATCGTGGTCGACGAGTGCTATCTGGAACTGGGCTGGATGGTGACGCCGATGAGCGTCCTGCATCCCAGCATTGCCGGGAACTCCCATGAAGGAGTGCTGGCACTGCACTCACTGTCCAAGCGGTCCAACCTCGCCGGCTATCGAGCCGGCCTGATCGTCGGTGACCCGGCACTGATCAAGACGGTCTGGAACCTTCGACGCCACGCAGGCCTGCTCGTACCGCTGCCGGTACAGGCAGCGATGGCTGCGGCCTACGGCGACGACGCTCACGTGACGGAACAGCGCGAGCGATATGGCGCGCGCCGCCACCAGCTGGCCACCGCCCTCTCGTCGGCAGGATTCCGGATCGATGCCTCCGAGGCCGGTCTGTACCTATGGGCCACCCGGAATGAGGCATCGATGGCCACGGTGGACTGGTTCGCTGAACGTGGAATGCTCGTGGCGCCAGGCTCTATCTACGGGCCGACCGGCGCGCAGCACGTACGGATCGCCCTCACCGCCACCGACGAGCGGATCACCGCGGCGGTGTCTCGGCTGGGTGACTCATCCCCGGGATAGCACCAGCATCACCGTCACGGCGCAAGCGGTCGCCCACAGCACGCTGGTGAACGTCCCGATGATGAAGCGCTCGGAGGCGCCAACTCCGGGGGAGCGCAGCTCGGGGTATCGAGCAAGCCCCTTGACCGCGAGCACGACAGCCATACCTTCTGGCCATCCGGCGATCAACGTTGTAGTCACCGCGATCCGTTCCAGGGCCCCGATCCACGCGCCACCACGTAGTAGGTCCTCGGGCGGAGTCGGATCCGGACGGCCGGGTTCGCGTGCTCGGGGCATGGTGCTCGAGGAAGCGCGCCGGAGGACCACCAGAGTCAAGGGGCCTCCGCCCACTGCTGATCCGATCACCGCCAGCCCGGTGCACACGATCAGCGCTGGTCGGGGGAGCGTGGATGCGCCGGCAGCCACGACGATCGCGGCACACAGCGCTCCCGAAGCGAGCGCCGGCCAGATCGGGGCACGCTGCCACCATCCCGGCAGCGAGACTGCCGGGACGACACCGAGCAGCACCGCCAGCACGACGAGACTCACGAGGCGGCCTCGGTCAGCAGATGACCTGCCACCGGTCGCAGAGACTGTTCATGCCACCACCAAGCAGCATGCAGCCGCTGACTGACGGCCTGCTTGCTGACTCCCAAGACCTCGGCGATCTGAGTCTGCGTTCGACCCTGCATGATCAAGTCGACCGCCTGCCAGCCGGCCGCCGAACGACGATGCAGCAGTGTCGCCAGCGTGCACAGAACGGCCTCGGCGTACCGACTCGACGTGGCTTGCATACCCTTGACGGCCACTGCCTCGGGGGTCTTCTTCGCTCGGTTGACGGCATCGCGGGCATTCTCGAAGGCCGGTCCGGAGGCCCTGCGGGTGCTGTCCGGGATGGGCGTGCGGATCGCGCCGAGACCGATGCCAACCGCCCAGTGCCCCGCGCGGGTGCAACGCAGGGTGATGTCGACGAGCAGGATCGGGTCGGTGATAACTCCCTGCACCTCGTCGCCGGCGGTCCGTTCGAATGGGAGTCGCAGCCCGCCATTCGGGTGCCGCACATGAGCGGCCAACTCGGTGAGTAGCTCTTCGACCCGGTCCACGTCGTGCCGACTGCCGCGCTGATCGATCGTCATGACGGCGAGCATGCTTCCTCCAGACGACAATGCCGACCTTAGACAAGGCTGATGCCTTGCTAACCTTGCTGTCAAGATAGCTGGCTTGTCAGGCCCCCCGCCAGTCCTCGGGCTTGACCGGCTGACCAGCCGGCTCAGTTGGCGTGCAGGGCCGCGTTGAGCTCGCCCCAGGTGCCGGTTCGCGCCAACACTTCGACCGCGCCACTCAGGCTGTTCCGGCGGAAGAGCAGCCCCGAGCGACCAGACAGCTCGCGCGCGGCGACGACCGTGTCGTCGGGCAGCCGCACCTTCGTACCTGCAGTGACGTACAGGCCCGCCTCGACAACGCAGCCGTTTCCCAACGAGATCCCGATGCCTGAGTTGGCACCGAGCAGGCAGCCTTCTCCGATCCGGATCCGCTCCTGACCACCACCGGACAGGGTGCCCATGATCGAGGCGCCACCGCCGATGTCCGAGCCGTCACCTACCACGATCCCGGCGCTGATCCGGCCCTCGACCATCGAGGTGCCCAGCGTTCCGGCGTTGTAGTTGACAAACCCTTCGTGCATGACGGTCGTCCCAGGTGCCAGATGCGCACCCAGCCGTACCCGGTCGGCATCCGCTATCCGAACTCCGGCGGGGACCACGTAGTCGACCATTCTGGGGAACTTGTCGATGCCGTACACGGCCACGGGTCCGTACGCGGCCCGTAGTCGCCGGCGGGTTTGTTCGAAGTCCTCGGGTAGGCATGGCCCGGCGCTGGTCCACACGACGTTGGTCAGTAGGCCGAAGACCCCGTCGAGGTTGGCCTCGTTCGGCAGGATCAGGCGGTGGCTGAGCAACTGCAGCCGCAACCACACGTCGTAGGTGTCAACCGGCGGTTCGTCCAGATCCTCGATCACGGTGGAGATGCCGCGTACCGAGACGTTCCGGATCGGATCGTCACCGACCAGCGCGGCCAACTCGGCCGAGACCCGGCGGGTGAGTTCGGCGCCGTCCACGACGGACGTCCCGGAGCACGCGTCGGTCGGTAGCGACCGGCTCGGCTCGGGGAACCAAGCATCCAGGACCGAGCCGCTGGGAGTCACGGTCGCGAGGCCGACGGCACTCGCGCTCCGGCCGGAGTTGGGATCGGGCGCCGTGCCGGGGGCTGCACTCATCACGTCGGTCACGCTAGTGGGATCGTTAGGCTCCCGGTCGTGCCGACCCTCGACCTGTCCCTCGACGTCGTCTCGCTGACCCGGGCCCTGGTGGACATCCCATCGGTCTCCGGAAGCGAACAAGCCCTGGCCGACGCGGTCGAGAGCAGCTTGCGGGCGCTGGATCGACTCGACGTTCGCCGCGACGGGAATGCCGTCGTGGCCCGAACGGCGCTCGGGCGCGAGGAGCGGGTCGTGCTGGCCGGCCATCTGGACACCGTTCCGATCGCCGACAACCTCCCCTGTCACGACGACGGGGACCTGCTGTACGGCTGCGGAACCTCCGACATGAAATCCGGGGTGGCCGTGATGCTCAGGCTCGCCCACTCCGTTGCCGAGCCCGTGCACGACGTCACCTGGATCTTCTACGACAACGAGGAGGTCGAGTCCTCCCGCAACGGCCTGGCCCGGCTGGCTCGCAACGACCGTTCGCTGCTGTACGGCGACATCGCGGTGCTGCTGGAACCCACTGGCGGCGTCATCGAGGGCGGGTGCCAAGGAACCATGCGCGCGGTCGTACGTACGATCGGCCATCGTGCGCACAGTGCTCGGTCTTGGCTGGGCGCCAACGCTATTCATGCAGCAGCGCCGGTCCTGGCCAGGCTCGTGGCCTACGTTCCACGGACAGTGGACATCGATGGTTGCATCTACCGGGAGGGCCTCAATGCCGTACGCATCGCCGGCGGCGTGGCAGGCAACGTCATTCCCGATGTCTGCGACGTGGAGGTCAACTTCCGCTTCGCACCCGACCGCGACGTGCAGCAGGCCAGTGACCACCTACGCGAGGTTTTCGATGGGTTCGAGATCGAGGTCACCGATTCCGCGGCCGGGGCATTACCTGGGCTGGCCGACCCTGCCGCGGCGGGGCTTGTTGCCGCGCTCGAGGTATCGGTGCAGGCGAAGCTTGGCTGGACGGATGTGGCGCGCTTCGCCGCCTTCGGCATTCCGGCGGTGAACTTCGGTCCGGGTGACCCCAATCAGGCCCATAAGAGGGAGGAACACGTGCGGATGAGCACGATCCGCGAGTCCGAGCGGGCGCTGACCGGTCATCTCGGCGGGACGATGGCATGAGCCGGCCCGGGGTGCCAACGTCACCGATCGGCTCTGCAGCCGGTGTCCCCGAGAAACATCGCGGGCCGGTGGTGCTGCGCCGAGGTCAGGTCACACCTGGCACCACGGACGAACGGCTGTTGGGCGCCCGTGGGCCGTCCGACTGGGTGCACACCGACCCGTGGCGGGTGCTCCGGATCCAGTCGGAGTTCGTGGAGGGGTTCGGATTGCTCGCCGAGTTGCCGCGCTCGGTGAGCGTATTCGGCAGCGCTCGTACTCCTCCCGGGCATCCGGACTACGACGCCGGTTACGCGCTCGGAGCCGCACTTGCCCGCGCCGGCTACGCGGCGATCACCGGCGGTGGGCCGGGTGTGATGGAGGCGGTCAACCGCGGAGCGCAGGAGGCCGGCGGCCTGTCGGTGGGTCTGGGCATCGAGCTGCCCTTCGAACAGGAGCTCAACGCCTGGGTCGACATCGGGCTGAACTTCCGGTACTTCTTCGCCCGCAAGACGATGTTCGTCAAGTACGCGCAGGCCTTCGTCATCTTGCCGGGCGGGTTCGGAACGCTGGACGAGCTCTTCGAGGCGCTCACCCTGGTCCAGACCCGCAAGGTCACCCGCTTCCCGGTCATCCTGTTCGGCTCGGCGTACTGGTCGGGTCTGCTGGCCTGGATCCGCGACGTCATGCTCCCGACGGGCAAGATCGCTGCGCATGACCTCGAATTGATCACCCTCACAGACGACATCGACGAGGCTGTGTCGGTCATAGTCGCCGCTGACGACGAGCTGGCACCTCCCCCGACAGATACCGCGTGACACCATCGGCACTGTGTTGGCCATTCTGGGATTCGTCATCGGGCTGGTGATCATCTCCGGCGCGCTGTTTCTCGTCGGCGCCGTCGTCTTCGGCCGGGGAGAGGCCCTGGCTCCGGCGCCGCGCGACAGCACGCCGGTCGTCCTGCCCGGGGACCGTCCGCCGGATGCCGCCGACATCGAAGCTCTGAGATTCTCGGTCGTACTCAGGGGTTACCGGATGCTGGAGGTCGACTGGGTCCTCGACCAGCTCAGCCAGGCGCTGCGGGAGAAGGACGGCCAGATCGCGGCGCTGGAGAATCAGCTCAGCCAGCAACCGGCGACGGACCCTCACTCGGATGCGGGCGCACGGGATGCCTGAGGTCCGGCGGGCTGAGGTCACCGTCAGCGTGGACATTTCGGCACCGCCCGAGCAGGTCTGGGCAGCCATCACCGACTGGGATCGTCAGGGTGAGTGGATTCTGGCCACGAAGGTTCGCCGCAGCTCGACCACTCGGACCGGACTGGGGACCGAGATCGAGGCAATGACCGGGCTGGGCCGCTTCGGAGTGCGGGACACGATGCGAGTCACCGAATGGGATCCGCCGCGACGCTGCACGGTGCAGCACACCGGACGACTGATCCGCGGCCCCGGAATTTTCGAGGTCTCCGCACGTCCGGGCGGCTCACGGTTGCGCTGGACCGAGGACCTCGACCTGCCGTTCGGGGCCATCGGTCGGGCTGGGTGGCCGCTGGTGCGGCCCTTGGTTCGCTGGGGGCTGCAGCGCTCGGTCAACCGCTTCGCGAAATTCGCCGGCTCCTACCGCACGCCGCGCGCCGAGTGAGCTGGTGAGCCAGTGAGCCAGGCCGAGCGGGTCCGGTGTGCCTGGGCTGAGTCGACACCCGACTACCGGGACTACCACGACCAGGAGTGGGGAGTGGTGATGCGTGGCGACGATGCCGTGTTCGAGCGGATGTCCCTGGAGGCCTTCCAGTCCGGGCTCTCCTGGCTGACCATCCTTCGCAAGCGGCCCGCCTTTCGGGCGGCATTCTCGAACTTCGTGATCGCTGACGTGGCTGCCTTCGACGACTCCGACGTCACTCGGCTGATGGCCGATGCGGGGATCGTCCGCAATCGCGCCAAGATCAACGCCACGATCGGCAATGCCCGGGCTGCCCTCAACCTGCCCGGCGGGCTCTCCGATCTGCTGTGGAGTTTCGCACCGGAGGTGGCGCCGCCCAGACCGCTGACGCTGGCCGAGGTTCCGGCCACCAGTCCTGAGTCGATCGGGATGGCACGAGCGCTCAAGGCTCGGGGTTTCTCCTTCGTCGGGCCGACGACGTCCTACGCCCTGATGCAGGCCACCGGGATGGTCGACGATCACGTGGCTTCCTGTTGGCGGGCCGCTGCACCGAGCTGACCGGTCCGCTCCAGACCGTGCGGCGCGCCGAGGATGACGGTCATCACCCAGTAGTGCGACACCGCGCCCACGAGCGCTGACGCGAGCGGGTCCCTTCGACGACGACGCTGACCGAGGCGCTTCCCGGCCGGGACGGTAGCGTCCGCGCGTGCGCGTTCGAGTCGCCGTCGCTGCAGCCAACGAGCTGGCGGTCGTAGCCGGGGTGCAGGTGGCGGCCGGAGGCGGCAATTCGGTCGATGCCGCCATCGCCGCAACTGTGACCACCATGGTCACCGAACCGGGCATGGTGTCCCTGTCGGCAGGCGGATACATCACGCTCGGCTCCGGCGACGAGGACCCACTCACATTCGACGGCGGAGTAGAGATGCCTGGCCGCGACCGCCCGCAGGTCTGGTTCGGCGGCGGCGTGCGGGAGATCCGCAGCGGGTACGGCGGGGGCGTCACCATGACCGTGGGGCACGGGTCGGTGGCCACTCCGGGCGCGCTGGCCGCGCTCGCGCTGCTGCACGAACGGTCGGGACGGCAGCCATGGTCGCTGCTGATCCAGCCTGCGCTGGAGGCCGTACGGGCCGGCTTCCCGCTGGGCAGATCCGCACGGCACTACCTCGAGTACGTCCACGAGAGCGCTTTCGGCTGGCAGCCGGACAGCTACGCCGCACTGCATGATCCAGCGGGGCGCCTGCTCGATCCTGGAGAGCTCGTTGAGATCCCGGCGCTGGCCGACTCCCTGCAGTCGCTGGCCGACGACGGCGCCGAGACCTTCTATCGCGGCCGCCTCGCGGAGCTGATCGTCGCTGACATGGATGACCACCGAGGGCTGTTGGGTGCCCGTGACCTGGCGGAGTACGCAGCGGTCGTACGGCCCGCACTGACTTCTGACCACGGCCGATGGCGCCTGGCCACAAATCCGGCTCCCGCTGTGGGCGGAGTGACGCTGACCGCGATGCTTGCGCTGCTAGCCGGCCGTCCATCGGGAAAGTGGACGGTTGAGGACGTCGCACATCTGGTCGCCGTACAGGAGGCGGTCCTGAGCTATCGGGTCAATAAGTTCGAGGCCGCCCCCGATCGCGTGGCCGCGGCTAGATCGCTCCTGGCGATGGTGGACCGTCGTGACCTGGCCGCGATGGCCTCGCCGAGCACCGCGCACGTCTCCGTCGCTGGAGATGACGGCGTCGCCTGTGCGATCACGGTGTCCGCCGGGTACGGCTCCGGAGTCATGACGCCGGGCACGGGGATCTGGCAGAACAACTGCCTCGGCGAGCCCGAACTCAATCGCGGTGGTCTGCATTGCCTGCCTCCTGGAACCCGACTGCTGTCGAACATGGCTCCCACCGTGGCCACCCGCCGCGACGGCGCTGTGCTGGCGATCGGCACGCCGGGTGCAGACCGGATCAGCACGGCCCTGACTCAGGTCCTTGCCGGGCACATGCATGGGGGACGTTCCCTGGAGGACGCCATCGCCGATCCTCGGGCGCACGTGCGGATCGGTCCGGAAGGAACTGAGCTCGACATCGAAGAAGACCTCGTCGTGGGTGAGGTGGGCATACCGGTACGGACATTTCCGTCACACTCGATGTACTTCGGCGGCGTCGGAGCGGCGTGGTGGGACCCGGACACCGGACTGCATGCGGCCGCGGACCCTCGGCGAGTGGGCGCCATCCGGGTCAGCGCCCCCTGATCACCACACCGATCCGACTCAGGGGACCCCTGCGACGTTAGGTTCGTCGTTTTCTTCCCCTGACAGCGGTGTTGTGCCGTCGGTTGGCGATCAACGACCGTGGAAGGTGGTTTTCTCCTTGGCCAGGAATGCGGCCACGGCATCCCGGTGGTCCTGGGAGGCGCCGGTGCCGGCAATGAGCTCACCCTCCCGGTTCAGCGCAGTCGTGAGGTCGACTCCTGCCGAGAAGTGCAGGGCCGCCTTGATCGCGCCGTAGGCGACTGTGGGTCCCTCGGCCAGACGCTGCGCGAACGCCGCCGAACGGGCAGCCACCTCGTCATCCGGCACCACTTCGGTGACCAGGCCTATTTCCAACGCGTCCTGCGCGGTGATCGGTTCGGCAAGCATCGCCAGCTCCGTGGCCTTGGCATGACCGACCAGGCGCGGCAGCGTCCACGAGGACCCGGTGTCCACCGAAAGCCCGATCCGGGCGAAGGCGAGCAGGAAAACCGCGCGGAATGCGGCGATCCGGAAATCTGCGGCGAAGGCCAGCGATGCTCCCGCGCCGGCGGCCATCCCGTTGACTGCGGCGATCACCGGCTTCGGCATGGTCGCGATGGCCAGCACGATCGGGTTGTAGTGCTCGGCGACCGTGGACAGTGGCGCCGGGTCCCCCGCCTGCAACAGGGCGATGTGCTCCTTGAGGTCCTGTCCGGTACAGAAGGCCCGATCTCCGGCGCCGGTGATGACAACCGCCCGCACCGACTGATCAGCACCGAGCTCATGCAGCCGGTCCCGGAAGTCATCCTTCGTTTCTTTGTCGAGGGCGTTCATCGCCTGCGGACGGTCCAGCGTGAGCGTCGCGACCGCTCCGTCCCGGTCCATCCGCACCGACCCGCTCACCGTCGCCTCCCTCACCTGGCTGCCTGGGGTACCCACGCTAGCGGAGCCCCGCGATGCGTCCTCGCGAGCCGATGCGGGAAGATGATGCGCAACAGTCAAGCCGGATAGCTGCCCCGCGTCGGATCATGCCGCGGGAACGGCGGGGCAAAGGAGGCACGCATGGCGGCGATGAAGCCGCGGACCGGCGAGGGCCCGCTCGAGGTCACCAAAGAGGGGCGCGGGATCGTGATGCGCGTTCCACTCGAAGGTGGCGGCAGGTTGGTCGTAGAGATGTCGCCCGACGAGGCAACCGCGCTGTCGGAGGCGCTAAAGGGCGCCACTGGCTGACCATGACTTGGTAAGGCCGATCAGGCCCCGGGACGTGCGAGATGGCGCGCCTACCGGGGCTTTCGGCTCTCCGGCCCGAGCAGTGCTCCGGAATAGCCGGGGGTGCGGAAACGCCCTGCCGACTCCGGCTGCTCAGCGCGCTGCCGGAGGTGGGGCCTGCGGGAAGTCGTCGTTCCTCCCGTCCAGCCCGTCGAGTACGTCCGTGAGCTTGTCCTTGCCGGTCGCGATCTTGTCCGTGTGCGCGCCGCCGGTCTTGGAGTCGAGGGCGCTTCGATAGACCTCGGCGGTACGGCCGGCGATCGCCGGCCAGCCGAACTCCCGGACCACCCGGTCACGGCCGCGAGCGCCCATGGCAGCGGCTCGCTGGGGCTCGATCAGTAATTCGGTCATCCGGGCTGCAAGGTCGGCCTCGAACGTGCGGGGATCCGCTGCGTCGTAGTGGACGAGCAGGCCGGTCTCACCGTCGGAGACAACCTCCGGGATGCCCCCTACGTCACTGGCCACCACCGCAGTCGCACAGGCCGCAGCCTCGAGGTTGACGATGCCCAGCGGTTCATAGACCGAGGGGCAACAGAATACGGTTGCCTGGCTCAGCAGGCTCACGACATCCGCGCGGGGCAACATCTCCTCGATCCACACGACGCCGGTGCGTTCCTGTTGCAGGCGCCCCACGCCCGCTGCCACTTCGGTCCCGAGTTCGGCGGTGTCCGCGGAGCCGGCACAGAGGATCAACTGGGCTTCCTGGGGAAGCGCCCGGGCAGCATTGACGAGGTGGATGACCCCCTTCTGCCGGGTGATCCGACCTACGAAGAGCACGTAGGGACGATCGGGATCAATACCTCGCCGGAGCAGGGTTGACGTGTCCGGCGTCGGTGCGTACGCCTGCGCGTCGACGCCGTTGTAGATGACCTGCACCTTGTCCGGGTCCAGATCGGGGTAGCAGTCCAGGATGTCCTCGCGCATACCGCGACTGACAGCGATCACCGCGGTCGCCGCCTCGTAGGCTGCTCTTTCCACATACGAGGAAATTCGATAGCCGCCGCCGAGCTGTTCGGCTTTCCACGGTCGTCGGGGTTCCAGCGAGTGTGCCGAGACGATGTGCGGCGCGCCGTGCAGCATCGAACCAAGAAATCCGGCGAAGTTGGCGTACCAGGTATGCGAGTGCAGCACATCGCAGTTGGCCACAGCGTCGGCAATGGACACATCTATCCCGATGGCCTGCAGCGCGGAGTTGGCTGTGCTGAGCCCGTCGGGCACGTCGTGGGCGTACGCGTCTCGCCGGGGAGCACCGAAGCAGTGCACGTCCACGTCGAGGGTGGTACTCGACCGCAAGGCTGCCACGAGGTGTTCGACATGCACCCCGGCGCCGCCGTAGACATCCGGTGGGAACTCCCTGGTCAGTATCCCGACTCGCACGGCTGCCGAGCGTATTCGGTGACCACTAGGTTCGGGCCCATGGCTGGTGATGCACGCGTCCTGGGCATTGTGCTCGCCGGTGGGGAGGGCAAACGGCTGTGGCCGCTCACCGAGGACCGGGCCAAACCGGCCGTTCCGTTCGGAGGCAACTACCGGCTCATCGACTTCGTCTTGTCCAACCTGGCCAATGGCGGATATCTGCGGCTGTGCGTGTTGACCCAGTACAAGAGCCACTCCCTGGACCGGCACATCACCACGACCTGGCGGATGTCGACCGTGCTCGGCAACTACGTGACGCCAGTGCCGGCCCAGCAGCGGCTCGGGCCGCGCTGGTTCACCGGCAGCGCCGACGCGATCTACCAGAGTCTCAACCTGATCTACGACGATGCGCCGGATCATGTGGTGGTCTTCGGTGCCGACCACGTCTATCGGATGGACCCCCGCCAGATGGTCCAGCAGCACATCGAATCCGGCGCCGGCGTGACAGTGGCCGGCATCCGCGTCCCCCGCAGCGAGGCTTCGCAATTCGGGGTTATCGACACCGACGCCGAGGGCAAGATCGAACGGTTCCTCGAAAAGCCGGCCGATCCACCCGGCCTGCCGGACAGCCCGGAGGAGATCTTCGCCTCGATGGGCAACTACGTGTTTACCACCGAGTCCTTGCTCGATGCCCTTCGCGCCGACGCGGCGGACGAGAACTCGTTACACGACATGGGCGGAAACATCATCCCGTTGCTGACGTCCTCGGGAACCGCTCGGGTCTATGACTTCAAGGACAACGTCGTGCCCGGCGAGACAGAACGCGACAAGGGGTACTGGCGCGATGTGGGGACCCTGGACACCTACTACGACGCCCACACCGACCTCGTGTCGGTGCACCCGATCTTCAATCTCTACAACCGACGCTGGCCGATCTTCACCAATCCGCCGCAGTTGCCGCCGGCCAAGTTCGTGGAAGGCGGCGCAGCCGGGAACTCGATCGTCGGCGCGGGCGTCATCATCTCCGGTGGGACCGTCTCCGGGTCGGTCATCTCGCCAGGCTGTCGACTTGCCTCGGGCTGTGAGGTAGTGGACAGCGTGCTGATGGACAACGTCACAGTGGGAGCCGGGGCGGTGATCCGCAGGGCGATCCTGGACAAGAACGTCGTGGTTGCCCCGGGGGCGAAGATTGGGGTGGATCCGGTACGCGACGCCGAGCGCTATCACCTCTCGCCCGGCGGTGTGGTGGTGCTCGGCAAGGGAGGCCTCGCCTCGGCGGACTAGGGCGTCGTGGGTACGGCGATCAGCAGGCCGTCACCGACCGGAAGCACCGCCGTACGCACCGTGTCCTCGGTCTTGAGCGTGGCCAGCAGGTCCCGCCAAGCCACGGTGTCGGCGTCTCGTGCGGATCGATCGGTAACCCGTTCCCGCCAGAGCAAGCCGTGCCAGGCGAGGATGCCGCGCGGCCGCAGCACTCGCCGCAGCTGGGACAGATAATCCAGGTACTGACCGGGAGCCGCGTCGCAGAGAATCAGGTCATAACCGCCATCGGCCAGCCGCGGAAGGACATCGGAAGCCGATCCGTTGATCAGCCTGGCCCGCGCGGTCGGAATCTCCGCCTCGGAAAGGGCCAGCCGAGCCACCCGCTGATGCTCCCCGTCGAAATCCACCGAGGTCAGCACCCCGTCGGGCCGCATGCCCCTGAACAACCACAGGGTGGACACGCCCGCTCCAGTGCCGATCTCGACGACGGCACGCGCGTTCACCGCCGAGGCCAGGGCGGCCAGTGCGCTTCCCACCGCCGGCGCGATGGCCGGGCAGCCCACCTCCGCCGCGTGCGCGCGGGCGCTGGCAATCGCCGGCGGCTCGTCTGCAACCAGGTCGGCGAAGGCGGGAGTGGACACCGGGGAAGCCTAGGGGGAACACCGATCGTTGCCGAGGCGTTGTCTTCCATGTGGCGCTTGCATGGGACTCTGGTGTGGTGAAGGACTCCGGCGGCACCGGCTCGGCGGACATTCCGGCTGGGCCGATCGATTCTGCCGGCCCTGTCCAACCAGTCGAGGGTGGGTTGAACGACGCCTCCGGGTGGACACCGCCCACCTGGGACGAGGTGGTCCGCCAGCACTCGGCGCGGGTCTATCGACTGGCCTACCGGTTGTCCGGCAACGCCCAGGACGCCGAGGACCTCACCCAGGAGACCTTCGTCCGAGTCTTCCGCTCGCTGGCCAGCTACCAGCCCGGCACCTTCGAGGGCTGGCTGCACCGGATCACCACGAACCTGTTCCTGGACATGGTTCGTCGTCGGCAGCGGGTGCGCTTCGAGGCCCTACCCGAAGACGCCGAACGGCTGCCGAGTACCGGCCCCAGCCCGGAGCAGGTGTACGCCGACACGCACTTCGATCCCCAGGTGCAGGAGGCGCTCGATGCGCTCTCGCCGGAGTTCCGGGTTCCGGTCGTGCTCTGTGACGTCGAGGGTCTGACGTATGAGGAGATCGCCGCCACTCTGGACATCAAGCTGGGCACGGTGCGCAGCCGCATCCACCGCGGCCGGGTTCAGCTCCGCGCCGCGCTAGCGCATCTGGCCCCCGGGCGCGGGCGCCCCACACTGGCGGGCGGGATCGCATGAGCTGGGGAGACATGCACCTGGCCACCGAGGCGATGGCCGCCCTGGTCGACAACGAGCTCTCCGGTGCTGCGGCTGCCCGGGCACGCGAGCATCTCGGTCGATGCGCGGAGTGCGCATCAGCCGTCGCCGCACAGGCCGAGGCCAAGACTGCTCTTTTCGGCTCGGCCGAACCCATGCTGCCGGCGACCTTGCTGTCCCGGCTGACCGAAATACCGTTCACCGCGGACATGGCACCGGGCATGAACGATGCAGTGATGTCGGTGCAGGGCGGATCGCTGATGTTCGCCTCCAGCCCAACGCCCGCCACGGCGCGCCCGCCCGGATCTGCTCGCGGCGCCTTCCGACTGCGGTGATCACAGCCCGTCCTACTCGCGGGTAGGCGGCTGCGCCGTACCTGACGCGGACTTCACGGCTGGTCGGCAAGGGTGATCCAGTGGATCAGGAGTCGGGTCTCTTCGGCCGTCCCGTCGGCGTCGACGAGCCCTTCAGTCCCGACCGCCCCCGGCTGAGCCAGCGCCGCGATCCGGCCAAGCTACCGCCACCGGAGGTTCTGGCCCGGGCCTTCGGGCGGCCGAGTCCCGGACATCCCAGCCTGGGACCGGCTCCGGGGAGCTCCGAGCCACCTCGGCGTCGCAGACCACTGGCCTGGTGGAAGGCCGACGCCGCGCGGGACCCGTGGCGCGACCCGCAGTCGCCCGCCACCCTCGGCGGCGGCGCGGTGTACGACGAGGACGACGATCCCGGCGCGCTGATCAGCACCGATGCTCAGGGCCGACGCCGGATCAAGCTCCGAGACATTCCCATCCGGCTGGCGGTGTTGGGCTTGCTCTTCGCCCTGGTGTTGGGTGGTGCCGCCGGCTCGACGGGTTACCTGCTGACCAAGGAGGCTGGCGAGTCACCGCTGTTCAAGCCTGGTGCTGAGCTGACCGCGGTAGAGGGCGCGGTCAGCCGCGAGCCAGGATCGATCTCCGACATCGCCGACCGGGTGCTGCCCGCCGTCGTGTCGATCGAGATCACCTTCGGCGATCTCGGCGGGACCGGGTCTGGTGTCGTGGTCGAGGAGGACGGCTACATCCTGACCAACAACCACGTCGTCTCCGGCGCTGCGGACAACCCGGACTCGACGCTGCGGGTGGTGTTCTCGGACTCTTCATCATCCGCGGCCCGCATCGTCGGGCGGGATCCGCTCAGCGACCTCGCCGTTCTCAAGGTGGAGAAGCCGGGCCTGGCCGTGGCCAGCCTCGGCAGATCCCAGGATGTCGTCGTAGGCGATCCCGTCGTTGCCATCGGCTCCCCACTCGGGCTGGTGGGAACGGTGACCACCGGCATTGTCAGCGCCCTGGACCGGCCGGTTCGCTTGGCAGGAGATGGCACCGACACCGACGCCGTCATCAGCGCCGTACAAACCGACGCGGCGATCAACCCCGGAAACTCCGGCGGGCCGCTCGTAGACGGTTCCGGCGCCGTCATCGGGATCAACACCGCTATCGCCGGTTTCGGCGGGACCGGGGCACAGAGCGGAAGCATCGGGCTGGGCTTCGCCATTCCCATCGATGCCGCCCGCCACATCGCCGAGGAGCTCATCACGACCGGTAGCGCCGTGCACGCCTCACTTGGGGTCAACGCCCAGACGGTCACCGACGGCGAGCGCGACGGAGCGCAGATCAACAACGTCGAGCCCGGCGGACCGGCGGCGGCGGCCGGATTGCGGGAGCAGGACGTCATCATCGCGGTCGGCAACCGCGAGGTGCGCAGCTCCGAGGAACTGGTCGTGGCGATCGACGCCTACGAACCCGGTGAGACTATCGTGATCGAGTTCGTCCGTGGCAGCGAGTCGCAGACGGTGGAAGCCGTCCTCGGTCTGGCCTGACGAAACCGACTACCCGCGGCAGCCGAAGCCTGCAGTGCAGGGACAGGGCGGTCGGCAGCGATCCGCGGGTTACATTTGAACCCACTCCGAACAGTGCTGGCTGACGTGAAGAGGGAGGACTGGGGTGTTCGACTCGATCGGGCTGAGCGAGATCATGGTGCTGCTGCTCGGCGCCCTGTTCATCTTCGGACCCGACCGTCTGCCGGGGCTGGCCCGTGACGCAGCAGGGGCGCTGAAGCGGTTGCGGCAGACCATTACCGGAGCCCGCGGCCAGATCCACGAACAACTCGGCCCGGACTTCGACCATCTGCGCGACGTGGACCTGCGATCGCTGAACCCCAAGACATTCATCAAGAAGCATCTGCTCGAGGACGAGGAGGCTCCGACGATCCACCGGAGGTCCGGCGCTTCGGGCTCGCGTGCCCGCAACTTCACCAGGAATGCGACTCCGGCCGGCGTCCCCGGAGGCGCGCTGTACCGCGTCGAACCACCCTTCGACGCGGAGGCCACCTGACGCACTTGGCGGTTTGCTGGCTAACCGCCGCAAGTCGTACCGCTAGCGGCGTACCGGAGTCAGGTCCAGGGCTCGCCCGATCAGCCCGCGCGACCGGGTACCCAGTGCGTCGGCAACCGTTCGCAACGCCTTGGCCGCAGCGGTTTCCGGGGAGCTCAGCACCAGGGGGATGCCGGAGTCGCCGGATTCGCGTAACGCCGGGTCGAGTGGGATCTGGCCTAACAGCGGAACCGGGGCGCCCAGCAACTGGCTGAGTTTGTCGGCCACCTGCTGCCCGCCACCCGAGCCGAACAGGTCCATCCGGCTGCCATCCGGCAGATCCAGCCAGGACATGTTCTCCACCACGCCCACGACATGCTGGTGGGTCTGGGTGGCGATGGCGCCGGCGCGTTCGGCCACTTCGGCCGCCGCCTGCTGCGGGGTCGTGACGACGAGGATCTCGGCTCCCGGGACGAGCTGGGCCACGGAGATGGCTACATCCCCGGTACCGGGTGGCAGGTCCATCAGCAGAATGTCGAGATCACCCCAGTGGACGTCGGCCAGGAACTGCTGCAGGGCGCGGTGCAGCATCGGCCCACGCCAGATCACCGGAGTGTTGCCCTTGGTGAACATCCCGATGGAGATGACCCGGATCCCGTACGACTGCGGCGGCATGATCATTTCTTCGACCTGGGTCGGCCGTCCCTCGACACCGAGCATCCGGGGGATCGAGTGTCCGTAGATGTCCGCGTCAACGACCCCGACGGAGAGTCCGCGCGAGGCAAGGGCAGCCGCCAGGTTGACGGTGATGCTCGACTTGCCGACACCGCCCTTGCCGGAGGCGACGGCGTACACCCGGGTGAGCGAGCCCGGCTTCGCGAACGGGATTTCGGGCTCGGCGGCATCGCTGCCGCGTACCTTCTTGCGCAACTCCTGACGCTGCGCGTCCGTCATGACGTCGAGTTCGACGACCACGGAGCTGACCTCCGAGACCGCCGTCACCGCATTGGTCACGCGGTCGGTGATGGTCTGGCGCATCGGGCAGCCTGCGACGGTCAGCCAGACCTGGACTCGTACGGCCTGTGGATCCCCGTCGATCCCGCGTTGGATGCCTTTGATCATGCCCAGTTCGGTCAGCGGCATGCCGATCTCAGGGTCGTCGACGGTGGCCAGGGCAGCCTCGATCTGCTGGAGATCGGGCTGGGCACTCATCGGCGGCGAACTCCTCGACAGGGGCGGCCTGGGCCTTTCCATCCTACGTTGCACGCGTGGCCGAACGCCGCGGTGCTCGGCGATAGGGTTGACGGATGCACGACGGCGCGCAGGCGCGCTCGACGATCTACATCCGGCCCGATCCACGCGCCCTGGCCTCGTGGCGGGTCTTCCTCCGCGCCCATGCGGTCATCACGCGCAAGCTCGAGGCCGAATTGCTGGGGGAGCAGGACCTTCCGCTGGCCTCCTACGATGTGCTGGTCCAGTTGGTGGATGCTCCGGGACGTCGGTTACGGATGACCGAACTGGCCAGCGCAGTGTTGCTGTCCCGCTCGGGACTGTCCCGACTCGTCGACCGGTTGCAGCGGGAGGGCCTGGTGAGTCGCGAGGCGGCAACCGAAGACGGACGCGGCATGTACGCGGTTCTGCAGCCGGCCGGACTTGAGCGCCTCCGTGCCGCGGCGCCGACGCATTTGCGTGGCGTGGCCGAGCACATGACCGGCAAGTTCACCGACGCGGAACTGCAGACCTTGCGTGCGTTGTTGGACCGCCTATGCGACTGGCCGATACCCATGATCGATCTCCCGGGCACCCTTGACGAAGGCGACCTCCGCGAGTGACCGTCGGCCTACCACTGCGGGCAGAGGAACGTGGCACCGGCACCGGTGAGTGAGCGCAGGGAGCGAAGCGAGCGAGGAGCGGAGCGAACCGCAGGGCCCGAAGGGCCCGTTCGCGCGGAGCGCGACATGGCGGTGAGTGAGCGCAGGGAGCGAAGCGAGCCAGCAGCGAGACTTCCGACTGGCTGCCGTGGGAGCTGCCGCGCTCGGCCCGGCACTGCGCTCGGCATTTCCCGTTGTCCTGGTCCTAACCGGCGGGGCCGGGGCTGTCGGGTATGCCGTGGCAGGTCGATAGCCCATGCCTGCGGTTGAGTCGATCGAGTCGGTCGCCGCGCGGGTCCGGGCCGGCGAACTCGACCCCGTTCGGCTCGTCGAGGAGGCTCTGGCCCGCGCCGACAAGGCCGCCGACCTCAACGCCGTGGTCCACCTGGACGCCGAGGCTGCCATCGACGCGGCACACGTGGTGGCACGGGACCGCAGAGGAGCGCTGGCGGGCATCCCCATCCTGGTCAAGGAGGTCATCGAGGTAGCCGGCCTTCCGTTCCGGTGCGGCTCCCACGTCTTCGCCGATCGGATCGGGCAGCGCGATGCCGAGATCGTGCGGCGGGCGGGCGCCGAGGGGGCGATCGTCATAGGTCTGGCGCACAGTCACGAGTTCGCGTACGGCTGCACAGGGACGTCGAACCGGGTCGGCCCCTGCCGTAACCCGATCGACCTCTCCCGGATGGCGGGGGGTTCGAGCGCTGGTTCGGCAGCAGCAGTCGCGGCTGGCGTGGTGGCACTGGCGTTGGGGACGGACACGTCAGGGTCGGTGCGTCTGCCGGCCGCCCTGTGCGGGGTCGTCGGCGTGAAGCCCGCCCAGGGCACGTTGCCTCTCGATGGTGTGTTCCCGCTGGCCGAGAGCCTCGACCATGTGGGCCTGTTGACCCGGTCGGTGCCCGACGCGCACTACGCCCTGCGTGCCCTGGCCGGCTCGGAGATGCTCCGCGACGTCGGTTCCAGCCGTTTCCCGCGGGTGGGCGTCGTGACCAATCCTGAGGCGCTGGACTGCTCTGCCGAGGTGCGCGAAGCCTTCGACGAACTGATTGCGGCGGTGTTCACCGCGGGGGCCCCGATGGTGGACGTCGAACTGCCGGACTGGGGTTTGATGAACGCTGCGGTCATCGACACGCAGGGGCCGGAGGCAGCCGCGGTACATGCTGATCTGTTCGCATCCGATCCCGACGCCTATCAACCCGACGTACGGGACAAGCTGCGGGCAGCCGCCGAGATCCCGGGCTGGCGTTACGTGCGGGCGCGCGGCGAGGCCGCCGCCGTGACGGCCGAGGTCACCAGGAGCTTGCGATCCTGCGACGCAGTGCTGATGCCGACGGTGCCGATCGTCGCACCCGGGCTGGACGAGAATGAACTCCAGCTGCGTAATGTGCTTCTTCGCAACACCCGCCCGGCCAGTCTGACCGGCCATGCCGCGATCAGCATTCCGTTGCCGACGCGCGGCAACCTGCCAGTCGGGCTCCAGGTCGTCGCCGTTGACGACCGTCGCGCTTTCCTGGTAGCCCGGTGGATCGAGGCGGTCCTGCAGGCTGAGGCTGGGCCGGCCACGACGGCCATCCGGTAGCGGCTGGTCCGGACTCCTTGGGCCCGGTCACTGTCAGCCGGTCTGCCGCGGTTGATTGCGCCCGCCTCGTCGCCGGCCGTCGTCACCGCTGTCCGGCTCGTCCCCGGCTAGCCTGGCCAACTCCGAGCGGATGAAGTCCCGGGTGGCAAGTTCGCCGATGCTTGCGCGTAGGGCCGCGAGTTCCCTGGCCAGATATTCGGTTTCGGCGGTTGCAATCGCCGCCCGACTGCGATCCTCTTCGGCCTGCACCCGGTCCCGATCGGCCTGCCGATTCTGGGCGAGCAGGATGAGCGGCGCGGCATAGGCCGCCTGGGTCGAGAACGCCAGGTTGAGCAGGATGAAGGGATAGGGATCCCAGCGCAGTCTCACAGCTGCGATGTTCAGGCTGATCCAGACGATGACGAGCAACGTCTGGAAGAACAGGAAGCGGCCCGTTCCGAGAAATCTTGCGATGCCTTCAGAAAAGCGCCCGAAGGCATCAGCATCAATCTTCGGGGCAGCCAAGCCCTTGGTACGTGGCTGATCGAGGCGACGCCGACTGCTGCCCTCAGCCATCGATGGCCTGCTCACGCCAACCCTCGGGCAGCAGGTGGTCCAGGACGTCGTCGACCGAGACGGCGCCGACCAGCCGGTTCTGCTCGTCGACGACGGGAGCGGCCACCAGGTTGTACCGAGCCAGATAGCGGGTCACCTGGGTCAGCGGGGCTTGCGGCGTGATCGGCTCGACGTTGTCGTCGATGGCGCCGCTGACCAATGTGGACGGCGGCTCCCGCAGGAGACGCTGAATGTGGGCCAGGCCCAGAAAGCGTCCGGTCGGTGTTGCCGACGGTGGCCGGCAGACATACACCTGGGTCGCCAGCGCCGGTGTGAGCTCGGGATTGCGCAGCCGGGCCAGGGCTTCGGCCACGGTCGAGTCCGGTGCGAGGATGACCGGCTCGCTGGTCATGATGCCGCCGGCTGTGTCCTCGGAGTAGGCCAGCAGTTGGCGCACCGGTTCGGCCTCGTTGGGCAGCATCAGGGCAAGCAGTCGCTGCTGCTCGGAGGCGGGCAGCTCTCCGAGCAGGTCTGCCGCGTCATCTGGATCCATGGCCTCCAGCACGTCGGCGGCGCGTTCGTCGGGCAGCCGTCCCAGGATGTAGATCTGGGCGAGTTCGGGGAGTTCTTCCAGGACGTCGGCCAGGCTGTCGTCGTCGAGCGATTCGGCGACTTCCTGGCGACGTTTGTCCGGAAGATCCATGAGCTCGGCGGCGAGGTCTGCCCGGTTCAGCCCGCGCATGCTGGCCAGCAGCGTCTCGGTGCTCTGCCCGTGTTCGATCAGGGCCAGACCGGAGACCTGGTCCCAGTCCAATTGCCGTACGCGCCCTCGGCGTCGACCCAGTCGGCCGGTCTCCTGGACCGCGAGGCGGGTGAGCAGCCACTCGCTCCCGCGGGTCAGTTCCATCGCGGCATCCACGACTATGCCTCTGGCCTTGTTCTCGTCCAGCGTCACCGTTCGGTCGAGAAGTTCGCCGAGCACCAACGTCTCGCCGGCGCGCTGTTCGAAGCGCCGCAGATTCAGCATGCCGGTGCCCAGTCGCACTGCGCCGCTGTCGATCCCGGTGATGCGTCCGATCGGTACGAAGATCCGGCGCCGTCCGGCAATCTCGACCAACAGACCCAGCACGCGCGGCGATGCTGACCCAAGTCGCAGCGCCACGACGACATCACGCACCCGACCCACTCGGTCGCCGTTGGGATCGAACACGTACAACCGGGCGAGCTGCGCGACGTACACCCTGGTTGTCGTCGTCACGAGCCGGAAGGCTACCGGTCGGTGCCGGCCCAGCCGGGAAGTCAGATCGGCGTCGTTGATCAGCTCTTGTTCCGGTTCCTAATCCGTCGTCGCCACCAGCGTCGGGTGATGTCCGACGGCATCCGATATGGCGTGGTTGCCGGGGTGGGCAACGGTGCGGCGGCGAGGCTGTCGTCTGGAAGTCCGGTGCGGGCGCTCGCCTGATCTCCGGTGGGGCGTAGGCACAGAATGGTCAGTCGGCCGGGCCAGGTCGGGACGACCAGCATCGGATCCCCGCCGTTGAGTCGTGCAGCCGCGAGTTTCGGCGCCACTGCCGACCATTGCCTACCGGATGGATCCAGGGCCTCGACGGTTGCCTCCCAGGTGATGACGCGCCCCCCTGCGGCGTTGCGGGCGGTCACCTGACAACGACTGCCTGCAACGATTCCGGGTAGGGGCTGTTCCCCGGGTCCGGTCAGCAGGTAGCACGCCCCCTCCGACCAGACGTGCCACACCGGACCGGTGGTCCAGGGCACCGGATCGGCACCGGGCCGGTCTTGATCGGCCGCTACCGCGGACTCGGGCGAGAGCCACACCACTCCGGCGGTCTTCATGACGGCTTCCAGCACCGCCGCCGGCTCGACGTCGTCGGTGGCAGGCTCGCCCGGCACGCATCCGACCCTAGCTCTGCCGAGTTCACCCTTATGCGCACAACGGTCGAGAAACCGGACCGACCGGTGACCGTTATGCGCATAACGGCGAAAGAGGTGGGACCTGCCGATGACAGACTCCGTCTGATGGTCGGAGGGGGGCAGCGGAGGGCAGCGGGGTCCGGTTGGGTCATGCGCCGGCCCAGCCGGAAGTCCTGGGTACTGCTCTTGATCGGAGTGCTCGGCGTCTCGCTCTCCGCGCCGCTGACCGCGCTGCTCGCCGCCCCGGCCCTTGCGCTCGGCTTCTGGCGTACCGCATTAGGTGCCGGGTTCTTGGTGCCGGGCGCAGCGCTACGCCGAGGAGCGGAGTTCCGGATCCTGCGCCCAGCCCTGCTCGGCCGGTGTGCTTTGGCCGGCGCGTTCCTCGCCGCACACTTCGGGACGTGGATTCCGAGCATCACCCTGACGTCGGTGTCGACGGCGACGGCCCTGGTCTGTACGACCCCGATCTGGACCGCGGTCGCTGCCAGCATTGCCGGGCAACGAATGCCGCGGACGGCATGGCTCGGGATGGTCATCGCGATTCTCGGAACGGCCGTGATCGCCGGGGTCGACGTGAGGGTGTCAGACGAGGCTGTGCTGGGGGACGCGCTGGCCTTGGCCGGGGGCGTCTTCGCCGCGGGATATGTGCTGATCGGGGCTCGGGTGCGCACGGAGATCAGCACCACGACGTACTCGATCTGCTGTTACGGCGTCTGCGCCGTGCTGCTGGGTGCTGTCGCCCTGCTGGCCGGCGTGCCACTCGTCGGTTTCGCGCTTCGCGATTGGCTACTCATCCTGGCCATCACGGTGGCCGCCCAACTCCTTGGTCACACCGTCTTCAACCTGGTCGTGTCCGAGGTCGGGCCGACAGTCGTCGGGTTGGTCCTGCTGCTCGAGGTGCCCGGCGCCGCGCTGTTCGCCCTGATCCTGGTCGGACAAGCCCCGCCGGTGCTCGCCCTCCCGGGCCTGGCCATGGTGGTACTGGGGGTGGCCCTGGTGCTGCGTGCCGGAGATCACCGCGCCGCGGAGCCCGTACCGGAGCAGTTCCTCCCATAGTGTCCAAGCCTTACCTCGATTAGGAGTTGCCGTGGCTGACCTGCGCCCACGTCGTTCGTGTCTAGCCGTACCGGGTAGCAGCCCTCGGTTCCTGGAGAAGGCCAAGTCCCTGAAGTCCGACCAGGTCTTCCTCGACCTCGAGGACGCGTGCGCGCCGCTGGCCAAGCCCGGCGCCCGGAAGAACATCGTGGCGGCGCTGAACGAGGGCGGCTGGGGCAACCGGCTTCGGGTGGTTCGGGTGAACGACTGGACCACCTCCTGGACCTACCGCGATGTCATCGAGGTGGTGGAGGGAGCCGGGGCCAACCTCGACTGCATCATGTTGCCCAAAGTCGCCGACGCCGCCCAAGTCAAGGCGCTGGACATCCTGCTCACCCAGATCGAGAAGACCAATGGGCTCGAGGCCGGCAAGATCGGGATCGAGGCTCAGATCGAGACCGCGCAAGGCCTGATCAACGTCAACGACATCGCCTTCGCCAGCCCCCGGATCGAGACGATCATCTTCGGGCCGGCCGACTTCATGGCCAGCATCAACATGAAGTCCCTCGTCGTCGGCGCACTGCATCCGGACTATCCGGGTGACCCGTTCCACTACATCCTCATGCAGATCCTGATGGCCGCCCGCGCCCGCGGCGTACAAGCGATCGATGGGCCGTTCCTGCAGGTCCGCGACGTACCCGCCTTCGAGGAGGTCGCCAAGCGCTCGGCGATGCTCGGCTTCGATGGCAAGTGGGTGCTGCACCCCGGCCAGATCGAGCCGGCCAACGAGATCTTTGCGCCCTCGCAGGAGGACTACGACCACGCTGAACTCATCCTCGACGCCTACCAGCACGCCACTTCGGAGGCCGGCGGCAAGAAGGGCTCGGCCATGCTCGGGGACGAGATGATCGACGAGGCCAGCGCCAAGATGGCCCTGGTCATCGCCGGCAAGGGCCGCGCCGCGGGCATGCAGCGGACTTCGTCATTCACCCCACCCGAGAACTGACTCAGGGGCACCCTGCAACGTTAGGTACGTTGCAATCTTCCCCTGATTGCCCGTCGGCGGCGGTCAGGTGGCGTTGATGTCGTCGCGCCAGGCCAGCCAGTCGGTGAGCACCGAGAGGTCGTAGTCCGGGCCCGACTGTTCGACGACGAACAGCCGACTGCCTATGTCGTAGTACCTCCCCGCCAGCTGTGCCGGAGCGCCCTTGACGGTGACCGAGCGGCTGATCGCCGCCGGGTCGCGATCCTCCTTGGCACACCACTCGTCGAGCACCCGATGTTTGTGCGCAACCCGTTCGGCGTTCCCGAAGCCGTGCCAGATGTCGGCGTGCCGGGCCACCAGGCGAAGCGTCTTCTTCTCGCCGCCGCCGCCGATCAGGATCGGGATGTGCCGGGTTGGTTGGGGATTGAGCTTGCCCAGCCGGGCCTCGATCCTGGGCAGGGCTTCGGCAAGGGCCTGCAGCCGGCCACCGGCCGTACCGAACTCGTACCCGTACTCCTGATAGTCCTTCTCGAACCAGCCCGATCCGATGCCCAGGATCAATCGGCCGGCACTGATGTGGTCGACGGTTCGGGACATGTCGGCGAGCAGCTCGGGATTGCGGTAGGAGTTGCATGTCACCAGTGCGCTCAGCTCACACCGGCTCGTGGCTTGGGCGAGTGCTGCCAACATCGTCCAGCATTCGAAGTGTTTACCCTCCGGTTTGCCGAAAAGCGGATAGAAGTGATCCCAGGTGAAGACGATGTCGACGCCCAAGTCATCGGCTGCGACGGCGGCGTCTCGGATCTGGGCCCACTCGGCATGCTGGGGCTGGATCTGCAGCCCGATTCGGACGCGGTCGCGGTTGGCAGAGGTCATCAGGGCTCCTGAGAAGGTGCTGGACGGCATCGGCATGCGTACCGACCCCACGCCGAGGCAAGGCCAGCGGTCGCGACGGTACCCCTCCGGCAACCGCCGACCGGCCGGGATCGGGCCCCGGGTTCCTCTCGCACCACCCAGTGATCGACGGTCTGCACGGGCTGGACTGCGCCGCTCCGGCTGCGCACACGCGGGAGTAGCTCAGCGCCGTGGAACCCTGCTGCGCGGCGCACAGGTGAGCTTCCAGGGCGAGCACCATCGGGGTGGAGGGTGGTTTCCCGGGCCTGGGCTCCTCGCCGGCCCGCGAACGGCGGTCTAGATCTCACCGGCCGCCTCCGGAGTCAGCGCGCTCAGCCGCTGGGAAATCTTGCGAGCGACGTCGAAGACGATCAGCCTGGCCTCGCCCAGTACCACCGAGAGCACTGAGCCTCGCCGCTGCACGATCACCGTCTGAACGGTGCCCTCCGCCAGGGTGTACTCGACGACGACACGGTCCTCGGCCAAGCCCGTCTGATCAGCAGGCGGCAGATCGGTGAACGTCTGGTCGGGCGGGCAGTTTCCGTACGCGCCGCGCAACTCGATCAACGCCAACTGCGCGGCCTCGGATTCGTCATAGGAGACGGCTTCGGTGGTCAGGACCGGATTGCCGGCCGGATCGAGGCCGGTGACCGGCACCTTCGCCGTACGTCGCCGCTCGGAGCGGAACTCGAAGTCACACAGGCCGAGGAACGTCGGGTCATTCTCGATGTCACCGTTTGTCGGGCCCTCCCGCACCGTCCAGCCGCCTGGCAGGTCCGCCGCGGCCAGGGCGATGGTGGAAATCGCTTCCTCCGGCGTCGTAGGGGTCACTCCCGGCTGCGGGGTCTGCGTCGATGCCGTGGAGGCGCCCGGTCCCGACAAGGTCACTCGGGTGGAGCTGACCTCGGCCGGCGGTCCCGGTGAGTCCGCACTGCAGCCGAGGCACCCGCCGCTGAGCGCGGCCATCCCGATCACCAGTGCTGTCCGGCGTGCGGTCGGGTGCATCCATCCACGGTAGGGCGAGGGTGCGAGGTGGCCCGGATCACCGCGCGCAAGGCCTGCAGGCCGGGGGATACTGCCCGAGCCGCCGGACCACGAAGGAGACTCCAACCCATGGCCCGCCTTGCTCAGACGCCCGGTCTCACCGACATCCAGACCGAAATCCTGGCTGCGGTCCGCAGCTTCACCGACAAGGAGATCGTTCCGCACGCCCAGGAGCTCGAGCATGGCGACATCTACCCCGCCAAGATCGTCGAGGGGATGAAGGAGATGGGCCTGTTCGGGCTCACCATTCCAGAGGAGTACGGCGGCCTCGGTGAGTCCCTGCTGACCTACGCCCTGGTCGCCGAGGAGATCGCCCGGGGCTGGATGAGCGTGTCCGGTGTGATCAACACCCACTTCATCTTGAGCTACATGATCGGCCAGCACGGCACGGACGAACAGAAGCAGAGTTACCTGCCCAGGATGGCCACCGGCGAGGTCCGCGGCGCGTTCTCGATGAGCGAGCCAGGGCTGGGTTCGGATGTCGCCGCGATTCGTAGCAAGGCGGTCAAGGACGGCGACGAGTACGTACTGTCCGGCGCGAAGATGTGGCTCACCAACGGGGAGAACGCGACCCTGGTCGCCTTCCTGATGAAGACCGACGAGGGCAGCGACTCGCCGTACAGGAACCTCACGACGTTCCTCGTGGACAAGGAACCGGGGCTGGGAGAGGTACGTCCGGGCTTCTCGATCCCCGGCCGGATCGAGAAGATGGGCTACAAGGGGATCGACTCCACCGATGCGGTCTTCGACGGGTTCCGGATCGGTGCGGATGCGATCCTCGGCGGCGAGCCGGGTCTCGGTTTCTATCAGATGATGGACGGCGTCGAGGTCGGGCGAGTCAACGTCGCCGCGCGCGGCTGCGGCGTCGCGATCCGAGCCTTCGAGCTGGCCATCGACTACGCCCAGACGCGGGAGACCTTCGGCAAGCCGATCGCCGAACACCAGGCGATCGCGTTCAAACTGGCCGAGATGGCCACCAAGATCGAGGCCGCGCACACGATGATGGTCAATGCCGCGCGGCTCAAGGATTCCGGTGCCCGTAACGATGTCGAGGCCGGCATGGCAAAGCTGCTAGCCAGCGAGTACTGCAACGAGGTGACCCAGGACTCGTTCCGCATCCATGGTGGGTACGGCTACTCCAAGGAGTACGAGATCGAGCGGCTCATGCGCGAGGCTCCGTTTCTGCTGATCGGCGAAGGCACCAGCGAGATCCAGAAGATGATCATCAGCCGAGGGCTGCTCAGGGAGTACCGCAAGAAGCGCTAGCG
The DNA here is from genome assembly GCA_030862345.1 of Actinomycetota bacterium. Classification (GTDB taxonomy): domain Bacteria; phylum Actinomycetota; class Actinomycetes; order Mycobacteriales; family Geodermatophilaceae; genus JACCQS01. Next base: position 37,614 of record JALZDV010000171.1, read on the forward strand.
CAGGTGCACCCTCGTCAACTGAGGCTGGCGTGCATCTCCCACACCAGGATCTCGGCTGGCTCGATGGCCGTGACGCGCTGGCCTCCGGTGGCGGTGAACCGCACAGCATCTCCGGTTTCCAGCTCGCCGGCTCCCTCCAGGCTGATCATGCCCTTGGCAACGAACAGATGCAGGTACGGCGCGTCTGGCAGGTCCGTGCTCTGCGCCGGTTGCAGCCGGGCCACATGCAGTGCGGCGTAACGGTTCTTGATCCGGATGGCGGTCTGATCTGCGTGCTTGGCCATGCCGGAGGCGACGGGTGCGAATTTGCCGGCCAGCCCATCATTCGCGATCTCGAGTTGCTCGTATCCGGGGCGAACTCCGTCCTCGTCCGGGACGACCCACATCTGGACGAAGTGGACCGGCTCGGTGTGGGTGTCGCCTCCTTGCAGCCGCCACGAGTCGTTCTTCTCCGAGTGCAGGATGCCGGTGCCGGCGCTCATCCGCTGGGCCAGCCCGGGATAGATCAGTCCGGAGTGCCCGGTGGAGTCCTGATGGACCAGCGAACCCTGCATGACCCAGGTGACGATCTCCATATCGCGATGCGGATGGGTCTCGAACCCGGCGCCGGGCCGTACCACATCGTCGTTGTTGACCAGCAGAACGCCGTGGTGGGTGTTGGCCGGGTTGTAGTGGCTGCCGAAGGAGAAAGAGTGCTTGGAGTCGAGCCAGGAGAGCTTCGTGGCACCCCGCTGTTCCGCGCGACGGATGTCCACCTGTTCGGCTAGGTCTGTGCTGGTCACGATGCTGCTCGATTCGTGCTGTGCCTGCGGTGCTTCGATCAACAGCCACAATGCGGTTGCAATGACAACTATTCCTTCTTCACGCTCGTTGACTTCGAGCGCGCTCGAACTCGTACGGTGAGTCCATGAGCGCCGTCGCTGACCGCTTGCGGTCACGGATCGAGCACGCAGCAGACGGGGGCAGTCTCCCTGCACTGTCCGAGGAGTTGGTCCAGTGCCTGGAACTACCGGCTGATGTCGGCAGCGACCTGTCCATCGCCTCGGTGTCCGCCCTGACCGGGGTCACGGCTCACACGCTGCGGTACTACGAGCGCATCGGCCTCGTTTCAGTGGCCCGCGATGGTGGCGGTCGGCGCTCCTATGATCGCGACGCGCTGGGCAGGGTGGTCTTTCTCACGCGTCTACGCATGTCCGACATGCCGATCCGCGATATCCGCCGCTACGTCGATCTCGTCGAACGCGGCGATTCCACCGTGCCCGAGCGGCTGGCTCTGCTGCGCACGCATCGAGCGGCCATCCAATCCCGGCTGGAGGAGTTGCAGTGGGCGCAAGCGGTTGTCGACTACAAGATCACCACTTACGGCGGCGACTGCGCGCCGGAAAGCTGACTTTGGAGACCGCACTATGAGCACGACCGAACTCATGCAATCCCGGCGCCTCGGCGCCGACCTCACCGTTTCTGCCCTCGGGCTGGGTTGCATGGGCATGAGCTATGCGTACGGCCCGAGCGACCGGGATGAGGCGCTGGCGACGATCCGGCGGGCGCTCGACCTCGGGGTCACCTTCCTCGACACCGCTGACGTGTACGGCCAGGGTGCGAACGAGACGCTGGTCGGGGAGGCGATCGCCGGCCGACGGGAGGAGGTGACGTTGGCCACGAAGTTCGGCATCCTGGCCGATCCGGAGACCTCCCGGCCGAGGGGGGTCGATGGGTCACCGGAGTACGTGCGCGCTGCCATCGACCGCTCGTTGACCCGGCTCGGCGTCGAGCGCGTCGATCTGTACTACCTGCACCGGCCCGACGCGCAGGTCCCGATCGAGGACACCGTCGGCGCCATGGCAGAACTGGTCACGGCCGGCAAGGTCGGCGCTCTGGGGTTGTCGGAGGGTTCGGCCGACACGATCCGCCGCGCGGCCGCTGTGCACCCTCTTGCCGCGATCCAGTCTGAGTGGTCGATCTTCAGCCGGGACATCGAGGACTTCGTGGTGCCAGTGGCGCGCGAGCTCGGAATCGGCTTGGTTCCGTACAGCCCGCTGGGCCGCGGCCAGCTCACCGGATCGGCGGCCGCGGTCACGGACTTGGCCGCAGACGACTTCCGCCGGACGCTGCCGCGTTGGCAGGCCGAAAACCTGGCGGCGAATCAGGTACTTGTCGACCGGATACGGGCCATCGCGGCCGCCCATGGGGCAGCTCCCGCACAGGTCGCATTGGCTTGGCTGCTGGCGCAGGGACCCGACGTCGTACCGATCCCCGGCACCAAGCGGCGCAGCTACCTGGAGGAGAACGCCGCCGCCGTGAACGTCGAGCTGACTCAAGCCGATCTCGAGGAATTGGCGACCTTGCGCCCCACCGGCGACCGGTACGCGGACATGAGTTGGGTCCAGCGGGACACTCCGATCGCTGGGTGAGTCTTGGTTAGGGCCGCGGGGTGCGTCGGTGGCGGCGCGGACGTACGGTCAGGGCATGTGCCGAAACATCACCGAGTTGCGCGGACTGGAACCGGCCGCGACTGACGTCGAGATCGAAGCCGCTGCCCGGCAGTATGTACGGAAGGTCTCCGGACTACGCGACCCCTCGGGCAAACATCACGATGCCTTCGAGGCTGCGGTAGCCGAGGTCACCGCGGCTACGACACGGTTGCTCGAGCATCTGCCCGACCGGCGTCAGCCGCCCAAGACCATCCCGCCGCTACGCCGGCCTGAAGTTCGCGCCCGGATCGCCGCGCGAGAAGCCGCATCCACGCGCTGACTGGACTTCCCCGCTCTGACCCCGGTGGTGATGCCGCCAAGTGGTCACCAACGGCATGGGCAACTGCCCGCCGCGTCTGTCGATTCTGACCACTTGTTGGCTGCAGCCTGAAGAGAACGGCTTGCATACCGGCCGGTCGCGCGCGTCCACAGGCTCCCAAAGTTTTCCTACGAAGCCCCTGGGTTCTCGCCTACGGTTGCCACTTATCGTGATCATGGCCTCACCCGAAGTAGGTGGCATGCGCAACGGTGGTTCGGCAGCCGAGATCATCGACGACGAGGTTCGCGAACTCATCCGGCGCCGCGGTGTCGACCCGTTCCACGACGCCGGCCGGATCCGCTCGCTCGTTCGAGAGGTTGTTCTCGACTACGAGGACCGCGCCGCGTCCTCCTCGCTGCCACCGGTGGGGAACCATGACCAGGCGGTACGCGCGGTCCTGGACGAGGTCGCCGGGTTCGGCCCCTTGCAGCGATATCTCGACGACCCGGAGGTCGAGGAGATCTGGGTCAACGAGCCCGGAAAGGTCTTCATCGCCCGCAAGGGGCGCTCCGAGCTGACCACCACCATTCTGTCCACCGAGGCTTTGGCCGACCTGGTCGAACGAATGCTGCGTACCTCGGGCCGCCGGGTCGATCTCAGTCAACCCTTCGTCGACGCGATGATGCCCGACGGCTCACGGCTGCATGTGGTCATCCCGGACATCACCCCAAGGTAAGCACTGGGCAGGCGCGCAACAGGGCAAAGTGGCTCTTCACCTGCACTGATACCGTTGGGAGGAGTTTGGGGTTGTTGATCATTTGTGACTGTCTTGCGGACTTCTTGCGGACTAGCCTAC
>JALZDV010000132.1 GCA_030862345.1 Actinomycetota bacterium
GCCCTGGCCGGTCTTCCGGGCGACCTCGATCCCTCGCCGGTCAAGGCGGTCACCCTGCTCCAAGGCGCCTTCTCACATTTCGCCTTTGCGCAGCCGCTGCCGCTGGACGCCAATCGCAATGGGGCACTGGCCGGCATGCTTGATCGGATCGACGGGCCACTCACCGCCTGCTTTTCCAGCCACGACAGCGCGGTCGGAACCTTCTATCCCCTCGCGTCCCTGGCCGCCCGCGACGACTCGGCCGCAGCCGACGAGCCCCACTTTCGCTGGGGCGGCATCGGCGCAGACGGCGCTCAAGGCGTGCACGCCAGACTCGACTCGATCCGCCCGGCCGGTCCCGGTACCACCTACCGCTTCGCGCCCCGGCAAGCCCTCAACATCGACGCCAGCGAAATCGTGCGCAGCGGCGGCCCACCGAGCGGGGCGCACAGCGATATCGTGCACCCGGAACTGACCTGGATCGTGCTCACCGCCGGCCGGATCGTCGCCTAATCCGTCGCTTGGAGAATCCACATTCCGCGTGAGCGCGATAAACCTCAAGCCACACGGCGCTCACCTCCGACCTGTGGGTGCCGAACAGCTCATCCACGGCGGTGGCCTCGACGGACTGATGCGTTGGTGGAGAACAAGATCAGGCAGGCTAGGTTGATGCGTCGTTGCCCTCGTCGAGTGTCCGGCCCTATGCGGGACGCACCTGGAGCTCGTTGGCGCCTGGCGTCGCGGACCTGCGCGTGGCATGTGTGTTGACGTCCAGGCTCGGCGACATGTCTAGGTCGATACGCCACCAGGTCTACCGACACCGGTTCCATTCACGACAGCGCATCGCATGCAGGACCCACAAACGTCCGCACATCGGCAGATGAGGACGTTGCGGTGAGCACGTGCGCCCGGAGCCCGACCCAATACACGATCCGGCCGCGAGGCCGGGGGCCACGAAGCCCTGCCTTGCTGGCCACCTCGCCTGCAGCCGACCAACGACCTCGCAACAGGCTCAGCTCGCGTGGACGCGATCATCCGTTAGGTGTGTCTTAAGCGAAGAGGCGTCTTATTGAGACTGTCCCGCCGTTGCGCAGCAGTGGGTGGGATTGGGTCTGGGTCGAGTGAAGCGCTGGTCGCGGATGCTGCTTACAGATGTCGTCGAGCGCATTGGTTACGCACACGGTGGTACAGCGTGCCCATCGTGCAGGGCGGCGTCGCTAATACCCGGCGGCCGTTGGCCTGGTGACCACCTGCGACGGCAAGGCCGCAGTCTGATGTCTAGCCGCCTCGGATCACTGAAGTACCGGATTCGGCGGTGTCGATGACACGCAGCTGTGTGCGGTGCCGTCGTTAGGGCGGTGCCGATGACACGGCAGCGTTCCGGGAGTTTCCCCAGATCGTCTTGAACAAGGGCGGTGGTTTAGGCTCTGAACATACCCGTCTGGGCGGTCTGCCAGGCCTGCAATACCTCGGTGGACAGTCGGCCGCGGTCGCTGACGCTGTGACCGTTTTTTTGGCCCACTCACGGATCGACTTCAGCGTTTCGCGGTTGTAGCCGGCGGCGCTTCCGGTGCTTTTGGCGGCTCGGCTTGAGCGGGGTCCGCTGCGGCGCCGTCCAGCGATCTTCGACCTGCGTTGGCATATGGGGAAAGCGTATCGCGCAGCTTGGCTCTGTTCGCGTCAGTCAGGTCAAGCTTGTAGGTCATGCCATCGAGCGCGAAGTTGACTGTGCTGATGTTCTCGGTCTGTTCGCCAGTCAGATCGTCGACCAATGTAACGATGGTCTTTTGTGCCATGGGTCCGAATCTCCTTCGTCGAAGTCATTTCAGGGTGTTGTGCACGCCAGCGCAACTTTTATCACAATCCCGAAACGGACACGGTAGTCGGGTCAGGAGTGGGCGGGTGTGCTAAGCAATGTGCCGGGAAGGCTGGATAGGGCCAAGCGCCCGTCTGCGAGATCGACTACCCAATTGATTCGCCCGGTGCGTGCGGCGCTGCAGGCGCCCACCACTGCCAACGGGTTGCCCTAGATCTGATCTCAAGGAGACGCGCCTGTCCTCGATCACCGTCGTGGCGATTTCTGCGTCTTGTCCAGCGAGCAGCACGGCGTGGTAGAGCAAGTGCCGGAACGAACCCGCACGGCCGGTGGGAAGACCGGGCAGCGATCACTGGGCTGGCCAGCGCTAATGCTCACCTGCGGGTACTCCGCGATAGGTGACCTGCGTCACCCATTGGTTGTGGCCGTTGCGGCAGACCTCCAATGACCAAAATTGAGACTACCGTCATGGTCGGCAGCTTCTATGTTGGAACCGCTTCCAGGTGAGCACTGTGGCCGGCGAACACGGCCAGCGTCGAATCCGATCGTCATGGAGCTGCACACCAGCGTGTCGCCCCCGAGCGAACAGTCGCCGCG
>JALZDV010000212.1 GCA_030862345.1 Actinomycetota bacterium
TGTCGGATGGCATGCCGGCCGCCTGCGCGGAAGCCTTCCCCGGTCCCTGTTCGGTGGCGGCCGGCGCAGACCCGCCGCCGTTGTTCTTCGGGGGGTCCCCGTTCCCGGAGGAGTCTGCGCCGAGCGGTGAATAGTCGGCGAAGAACTCGTGCCAGGCCTCGTCGACACTGTCCGGAGAGGAGAGGTACTGCCGGTACATCTCCTCAACGAGCCACTCGTTGGGACCGAAACCTGCCATGTCGTGCTGGGTGGACACCGGTCGCCTCGCCTCGCCTCTCGTCGAGTCGGTGCGGTCTCTGGTCGTCATTGACCGCCGAGGGTCGAGGCTACGCTTATCCGGGCGCCAGCAGATCAAAGGTGAGCAGATCGTCGTAACTGCCGTCACCCAGGAGTTCGGCCTGCCGCTCCCGGCCCACCTCGACGAAGCCTGCGGATCTGGCGATATGTGCGCTGGCGGCATTGCCCGCCGCGGCCAGGAGCTGGAGGCGACGCAGGCCCAGTCCACCGCCGGCCACCGGTGTGAGCGCATGGTCGGCGACGAGTCCGAGCGCCTCGGTCATCACTCCGCGGCCGCGAGCCTCCGGATGTGTCCAGTACCCGATCTCGCCGCAGCTCGGATCATCGCCGCCGAGATCGAAGATCGCGATATTGGCCAGCAATCGGTCGGTCAGGGGATCTGCAATGCACCAGGCGACCCGATGGGCGACCGACTCGTGCGCCGGCATGCTGTCGAGGTAGCTGCGAGCGGCCTCCTGGGTGTACGGCGAGGGCAATGTGGCCAGCCAATGCCTGGTACGGGCATCCGAGCACGCCTCCACGATGCGCTGGATGTCCGCATCGGTGAACGGGCGCAGCCGTGTTCTGGCACCGCTCAGCACAGCCGGGGTCAGCCAGCGGGTCTTGGGACGGAGATCGTTCCCGGCGACCACTGTGCCGACCCAGGCATCAACCACTGGCCCGGCGGCGCGGAGCACACGAGGCATGGTGCCGTGGAAGGTGAAACCGCAGGCCCATGCCACGCGCCTCGACGCGACGTTCCCCACCTGTGCGGTCCAGGTGACCAATTCGACGGCCGCCTCGGCGAAGCACCAGCGCAGGGCAAGCCGCACTGCGCCGGACATGATTCCCTGCCCGCGCGCCCAGGGGTGCAGCAGGAAGCCGATGTCGGCAGCAGGCCCGCCGCGCACGTCGACGTTGCCGGCGTATCGGGCCGTTCCGCTCGAGTGGAGGACATCGATCGCCCATCCCCGCGCCGTGCCCGAGCGCCAGCCAGCCGCCACCAGTTCGTGGAGAAATGACTCGGCATGCGTGAGCTCGTACGGATCGGGCAGGTTCGACGTCCAGCGTCTGCTGACTGGGTCTCGGCACATCTCGACGATCGAGTCTCGATCTGCGCCGCGATGAGCGCGCAGCCTGATCCGGCCCTCGCAGAGCTCCGGCACGTCGTCGGGCCAACGCGACACGATTGCCTCAGCTGATGTCACGACGAACGGCGAACACCCAGCCGGCGACGGCGAGCACGAAGCCGTACGCGGCAAGCAGCAGCGCACCCTGCCAACGCTGGAGCAGGTCGGTGTTGACGGTGGTCGCGGTGATCGATTCCAGCGTTCCACCCGGCAGGTACTTGTACGCCGAGGCTGTGGCTGGGACCGAGCGCAGGATGGGCTCGGCGACGAAGAGATAGATCAACGCACCCACGATGGCAGCGACCTGGTTGCGCAACAGGGCACCCACCCCAACACCGACCATTCCGTACAGTGCGGCGGCCCCGATGGAGCTCAACAGCACCTCGAGGTTCTCCCCGGACAGGGTCACCGGCGCACCCTTGGCGCTGAGCCACGGAAGGGCCACCGCGACGACGACGGCGTTCACCACGACGGCGAAGAGCAGGCTGATGCCGAGATAGGTCAGCAGCTTGCTGAGAATGACCTGACCACGTTTCGGGGTCACCAGGAACGTCGGAGTCGCCGTACGGTGCCGGTACTCCTGGGTCATTCCGATGATCCCGAGGATCAGGAAGAACACCATCGAGTTGGCTCCGCCGGCCAGCGCCAGTTGGGAGAAGGCATCCGAGCCCAGTGGCGGGACCCCGGTCTCCGGAGCAGCGGCGGCCTCTTCGGCGAACCCGATCAACAGCGCCGTCGATCCGCCTGACAGGACGCAGGCGCCCAGGAGCAACCAGAGCCACAGTTTCGTGGTGAACAGTTTGCGCAGCTCGGCACGGATGAGCTTGATCACGGGACGACCTCCGGTGCTGGGACGGCCGCGGCGACGGGCGCGCTACGGGCCCGGCTGCTGGCGTCAGGTGGCGTTAGGGCGGGCCCGGCGGCGTGGAGCGGAGCGTGCGGCGGCGGATTCGGCGCGGCCTTGAACTCCTCTTGTCCGGCTGTCAGCCGGAAGTAGATCTCCTCGAGGTCGGTGGTCGCGGTGCGCAGTTCGTGCAATTCCACTCCGGTGGTGAAAGCAAGGTGACCGATCGCTGCCATGGACATGCCGCGCACGGTCAGTTCTTCCGGCCTGACCGCCTCGACCTCGGCGCCCGCCTGGATCAACGCCCGGTGCATGGCCGAGGAATTCGGCGAGCGCACGTGGACCGACGCCCTGGCGGGGTCGGCCAGTTCGGCAATCGTTCCCTCCCTGACCAGCCGACCTCCCGCGATGATCACGATCCGGTCCACGGTCTGCTGGACCTCGGCAAGCAGGTGGCTGGAAACGAGGATGGTGCGGCCCTGGTCATGGGCGAGGTGCTGCAGGAAGTTGCGCAGCCACTGGATCCCCTCGGGGTCGAGGCCATTGGCCGGCTCGTCCAGGATGAGCACCTGGGGATCGCCGAGCAGAGCGGTCGCCAGACCGAGACGCTGGCGCATACCCAGGGAATAGCCCCCGGTCTTGCGCTTGCCCGCCTCGGTCATTCCTACCTGGGCCAAGACCGCGTCGGCTCGCTCGTCGGGGAAGCCGGCGGCCGCGCAGTAGACCCGCAGATGGTTGCGACCACTCCGGCCGGGATGGAAGGCGGTCTCCAGGACCGCCCCCACCCGAGAACTCGGGCGGGACAGGGCCGCGTACGGCGTGCCGCCATAGGTGGCCGAACCGGAATCCGGCGTGAGCAGGCCCAGCACCATGCGCAGCGTGGTGGTTTTTCCGGCCCCGTTCGGTCCGAGGAATCCGGTCACCTGGCCCGGCTCGACCACGAAGGACAGTCGATCGACGGCCCTGACGCTGCCGAAACTCTTGGACAGGTCCGTCACGACGATGCTGGCCGGGCCGTTTTCCCTTGACTCCTCTGGCGTTGGCGTACTCACGGCCCAATCCAACCGTCTCCTGCAATCGGGTTTCTGGCGGGGGTGGATTTAGTTGATCATCGAAAAATCACGGCTTGTTTCGCTTCGGCGGGCCAGAAACCGGCCACATTCCGATGATCAACGACAGGGGTTTCTAGACTTGCACCCCTGATGGATCTCGACCTTCAGCAGATCGGTTTGTCGCACCCGCGGATCAAGCAGATCGTCGATCTGCAACGCAACTCCGCCTCGAATCGCGCAGGCAGGGTCGTGGTCGAGGGATTGTGGGGCCATAACGTCGTGCGGGAGACCGGAGCCCAGGTGGAGGTCTTCCTCTGGTGTCCCGAGGCCACCTACTCCGACGAGGCCAGACTGCGAGCCAGCCAGATGGTCGCGCTGGCGCAGGCGTCCTACCGGATCTCCGATAAGACCCTCGCCCGGATCTCCGAGCGGGACAGGCCCGACGGGCTGGTCTCCATAGTCCGGATGCCGAACTGGCAGCGCGGCGATATCGACTTCGGCGCCACGGCGCTGGTTCTGGTCGCCGACGGGCTGGAGATCCCCGGCAACCTGGGCACGCTCCTGAGAACCATGGACGGGGTGGCAGCCGACTGTCTGGTCCTGACGAATCGCCGTACCAGGTTGTCGCATCCGAAGGTGTTCCGCGGCTCGCACGGCATGAGCTTGTCCATGCCGACCGTGGACTTCGATGAGGTCAGCGAAGCCATCGACTGGCTCGTCGAGAATGACTTCACGGTCTATCTCGCCGACACCGAATCCGCGGTCGACTACCGGGAGGCCGACTACAGCGGCCGGGTGGCGCTAGTCGTCGGGAGCGAGCGGTACGGGATCTCCAAACCCTGGTACGAGCGGGAATTCCGCGGCGTCTTCATCCCGATGCTGGGCCGATCGGACTCACTGAACGTCTCGATATCGGCCTCGGTGCTCCTGTATCAAGCCCGGGCTGCCCAACAGCGGAGTTGAGCGAGTCTTGTGGTGCCCCTGGAAGGATTCGAACCTTCGCTTCTACCTCCGGAGGGTAGCGCTCTATCCCCTGAGCTACAGGGGCCTGCTAACTACCCGACACGAGGGAGTTGCGGCGGCTCGCCAGGCTACACCGAGACAGTGCGGGTG
>JALZDV010000232.1 GCA_030862345.1 Actinomycetota bacterium
CAGCACGGCTCGCTCCACGGAGACCGTGGTCCGTTCCTGGGCGAGCGTGATGACCGGGGCAGCGGCGCGGATCGCCAGGGCACGGGCGCGTCGGACGAGGCGTCTATCCAGGTGGATGATCTCAGCCTGATCGGAAGGAGCCGAGGCTGGTCGGGTGATCGTCATGAGTTCGCGGCCCCGTGGATGATCCGGCCAGCCGAAACCGTCAGTGCGCAACCGGGGGGCCCGGCACCGTCCACCAGGCCGGCTACGAGGTCAGGGAGTGGTTCCTCGGTCGCCCAGACGGCGAGGTGCGCAGGGGCACCCACCTCGATCCTTCCCGCTGCCGGGTCGCGAGATCGCGCCGCGCGCCAGCCGCCGACCGTCGCGGCAACCATCGCCTGACCGACCGACATCCGGCTTGCCGCGGTGCGATGCCCTACCGCGGAGGAGATCCCCGCCCATGGGTCTATGGCGGTGACCGGTGAGTCGCTTCCGAAGGTGATGGTCAACCCGGCGGCAGCAAGCTGCGCCAGCGGGTTGAGTCCCTGTGCCCGGGCCGAACCCAGCCGCATTTCATACATCCTGCCCAGGCCACCCCAAGCCGCGTCGAACGCTGGCTGCACGCTGGCCACGGCGCCTAGCCTGGCAAAGGTGGCCACCGCGTCGGCGCTCGGCATCTCCAGGTGCTCGAGCCGGTGCCTGCAGTACCGAACGGCGAGATCTCCGAACTCGGCTGCTACCGCCTCGAATCCGCGGGCGATCTGGTCGATCGCGGCGTCTCCGATGCAGTGGAAGCCGGCCTGGATGCGGGCGCTGGTGGCCTGCCGCAGGTGCTCGGCGATCTGCTTGTCGGTGAAGTACAAGGCTCCGCTGGTGTGTCGGGCGTCCGCATAGGGCTCGTGCAGCGCAGCGGTGTGCGAGCCGAGGGCGCCGTCGCAGAACAGGTCCCCGGCAGCTCCGGCCAGCCCCAGTTCGGCAACGAGGCGGGTCTCGCCCAGCTCCGCCCAGTAGCCGACAACGTCCGGACCCGGTTCGGTACGAGCCAGCTGCAGGAGTGCTTCCAGGTCCTCGCGCCCGGAGATGTCCGGTCCGGCCATCTCATGGATCGCCGCGATGCCCAGTTCGCCGGCTCGCGTCCGGGTCGCGCGCTGCGCGACGAGTCGCTGCTCTGGGGTGATTGCCGCGTGGGCGGCGCGGCGCAGGAGGTGATGGGCCTCCAGCCGCAGATGCCCGTTGCGGTCGAAGCCGGTACAGTCCTGAGCCTTCGGGCAGCTGTCGAGCAGCGCGGTCGAGACGACAGCGGAGTGCACGTCGACGCGGGCGAGATAGGCCGGGGCGCCGCGACTTGCCGCATCGAGTTCGGCCAGCGTGGGTGCCCGGTGCTCGGGCCAGGTGGTCTCGTCCCAGCCGGTGCCGAAGATCAGCTGGCCCGGATGGCCGTCAGCATGGGCCGCGATCCGACCGAGTGCATCGGGCAGCGACGTCGTCCCGTGCAGGTCCAGTCCGGTCAGGGACAGTCCGGTCGCGGTCGCGTGGACGTGGGCATCGACGAAGGCCGGCAGCAGGAGGCATCCGGACATGTCCAGGCTGCGATCGGCGGTCGGTGCCTGCCGCATCGGGCCGATCCAGGCCAGCGTCGAGTCGTCGATCAGCACACCTTGGGCCGGTTGCGCACGGATCGTGACACCGGAGAGAAGTGTCGTCATGCCTGGCCGCGGGCGGTGAATAACTGCGCCACGCCCGGACTCGAGCGATAGAGATCCAGGGCGAGGTCGGCATGTCCGGGCGTATAACCGTTACCGACCAGCATCGTGACATCGGCAGCCATTCCCTCCGCTCCCAACGCAGCGCCGGCGAAGGAGGTGGCCATCGAGAAGAAGATGACGGTTCCGCCCGCCGCCGTGGCGAGGATCGCGGCGTGCTCGCAGCCCGGAACGTCGACGCAGACCACACTCACCTGCACGGGCTCCCCCACGACGGCGCTGACCGCAAGCGGATCCCGGGCATCGGCCAGGACCACCTCGTCGGCCAGGCCGGCCGTGCGCAACCTGCTTGCTTCACTGTCGGTGGGCACCAGGCCGACTAGCCGGGTGGCGCCGGCTCGACGGGCCGCGGCTAGCGACAATGATCCGGACTTGCCGGCCGCACCGAGTACGCAGACCGATCGTGCATCGGTTGCGCGGACGACCCTAGTGACCAGGGCCGGTGCGCCGCAGACATCGAAGACCGACAGCGCGATCCCCTCCGGCAGGTCCTCGGGAAGGACCGCGGCGATCGAGCGGCCGAACAGGATCGCCCTTCCCTCGCAGGGCACCTGCTCGCCGTTGCCGTCCCAGTTCTGCAGTGCATCTTCGATGCGCAACGGGGTCAGGGTGAGCGACACCAGGGTCGCCACCGACTGGCCGGGTATGAGCCCGAGGGTGGAGTCGGGTCCGACCTCCTCGACCGTGCCGAGCAGCATTCCGCCGGATCCGGTCACCGGATTGTGCATCTTGCCGCGACTGCGAATGATCCCTAGAACGGCGTCCCGGATCGCCGGCCCGTCCCCGAGATGCTCGTCGGCGAGTTGGCGGTAGGAGGCGGCATCGAGATTGAGCCGTCGAACGCGGATGGCGACCTCATCGGCCCGGAGCGCAGAGTCAGGGTCCAACTGCCAGGCCGCCTGCGGAAGCACTCCGGCCGGCGCCACGACGCGGTCCAGCCCCAGCCCGGCCACCGCAGCCTGCACGGCCGCACCTCCTTCGGAAAATAGCCTTGCTCGCCGAAGAAACCACGGCGGTAGCCCAACAGAACCGGATGATATCCCGTACAGTACCGGTATTCGCCCTCGCTGGAATACATGCCTGGAGGCCCCGCCCGTGAGTACCGGACAGTCCGGACAGCCCTATGTCTACGCCCGGCGTGAGCTGATCGAGCCGGACTGGCGGCGGCTGCCCGGATTCGCCGGAGTGACCGATCAGCAATGGGCCGATGCGCAGTGGCAGCGGGTCAACTGTGTGAAGAGCGTCCGGCAGCTGCGAGGCATCTGCGGGGATCTGCTCGACGACAGTTTCTACGCCGATGTCGAAGCCGATCAGCTGCACCGCGCGACGATGTCGATCCTGCTTCCTCCGCAGATGCTCAACACGATGGTGCCGCATGGCCGGCCGACGACCGAGGCGATGCTGGCCGACCCGGTGCGGCGCTACATGCTGCCGGTCTTCTCCGACCGGGCCACCGACTGGCCCTCGCATCCCTACGCGACCCGGGACTCGCTGCACGAGCACGAGATGTGGACCGCCGAGGGTCTGACCCACCGTTATCCGACGAAGGTCCTGGCCGAGCTGCTGCCCACCTGCCCGCAGTACTGCGGACACTGCACGCGGATGGACCTGGTCGGCAACTCCACCCCGCAGGTAAGCAAGCTCAAGTTCGAGCTCAAGCCGGTGGACCGGCAGGCCGCGATGTTGGACTATCTGCGCCGCAACCCCGGAGTGCGCGACGTGGTCGTCTCCGGTGGTGACGTGGCCAACATGCCTTTCAAAAATCTCGAGGTCTTTGTCGACGGGCTGCTGGAACTGGAGTCCATCCGGGACATTCGCCTGGCCACCAAGGCGTTGATGGGCATGCCGCAGCACTGGCTCAAGCCCGAGGTGGTCGAGGGGATGGCCCGGCTGGCTGCGACCGCCCAGCGGCGCGGCGTCAGCCTGGCCATCCACACCCATGTCAACGCCGCCCAGCAGGTCACGCCTCTGGTCGCTCAGGCTGCCAAGACGATGCTCGAGATCGGCGTCCGCGACGTGCGCAATCAGGGCGTACTGCTCAACGGGGTCAACACGACCTCGGAGGCGTTGCTCGACCTGTGTTTCGCCCTGGCCGACGAGGCCAGCATCCTGCCGTACTACTTCTACATGTGCGACATGATCCCCAACGCCGAGCACTGGCGGATCTCGGTCGCGCAAGCCCAGCACCTGCAGCACTCGATCATGGGCTACCTGCCGGGCTTCGCCACGCCGCGGATCGTCTGCGATGTCCCCTATGTGGGCAAGCGCTGGGTGCACCAGTTGGCCGAGTACGACCGGGAACGCGGAATCAGCTACTGGACCAAGAATTACCGGGCCGGCCTCGAGGCGCGGCAGGCTGGCGACAGCCCGGCTGCGGCCCTCGACCGGCGGTATGAGTACTACGACCCGATCCAGTCCCTTCCGGCGTCCGGCCAGCAGTGGTGGCGAAGTCACGCCACGGCCGACCACACCCGGGCCCTGCGGGACGGACATGACCGCGCAGCGGCCTCGGCTGCCAATGCGAAGGCGCTGATCAGCTAGCGGGCCACCGCCCTGCGGTGTCAGGTCAACCGGCGGCCCTCCCCGCGGTTTTTCGGGCGGCTCTGGCGCGGCGGGCGGCCAGCGCCTTCTCCTCGAGCCGGGCGGCCTCCTCCATGGTCGGGGCGGTGCCGCCGAGGTGACGCGGTAGCCACCATCGGTCGCCGGGACCGGATGGCTGCTGCGGATGGTTGCGCTGGGCATCTTGCAGCAGCTCGTTCATGCGCGCATGCAGATCAAGCATGACCCGCCCGGCTCTTGCGCCTGCGGCCGGAATCAGCGGTTCCCCGACCAGGACGCTGATCGCTCTGCCGCGCCGCAGGCTGTAGCGCTTGTCGACGGTGAAGATCCGCTGCCCGCCCCAGACGACCATCGGGATGATCGGGACGCCAGCTTCCAGGGCGAGCCGGGAGACGCCGGTCTTGAACTTCTTCAGCTCCCATGACCGGCTGATGGTCGCCTCCGGGAAGATGCCCACGAGTTCTCCGTCCTGAAGTGCGGTGACGGCGTCAGCGAACGCGGACGCTCCGGCCTCGCGGTCCACCGGAATGTGGTGCATGCCGCGCATCCAGGGACCGCTGATCCGGCTGGTGAACACCGACTTCTTGGCCATGAACCGCACCAGCCGACCACGGTGGTAGGCAGCCAGACCGACGAAGATGAAATCCAGGTAGCTGACGTGGTTGGACGCGATCACCGCTCCAGCCGTAGCCGGAATGTGCTCGACGCCACGTACGTCGAAGCGCAGGCCAAGCACCCGGAAGAGGCCGAGCATGGACCGATTGACGACCCGGTAGGGCAGGTCGCGCATAGTCACCTCCGATCGGCTGGCGGCGTCCGCAGGACGGTACCTGGCAGGCCGTCTTGACTCGAACCGTCTGTCACGGCCTCGAGGACAACCGCGTTCAGGTTCTGCGTACGGGTGAACGTCTCCCGTTGGGCCCTGGCGCCGTTACCTCGGTCCAGGAGGATGCCCAGCAGATCCTTGACGACACCTAGATCGCCGGCATCCGAGAGGGCGGCGCGGATGTGGTCCAGGAGGGCGGCGACGACCTCGACTGCGGGTGCCGGTCGCCCCGTCGAGGGCTGGACGAGTTCCCCTTCCAGACCCGACCGGGCCGCCCGCCAGGTCGCGACGCGCAGCAGCTCGGTCGGCATGTCGCTCGCCGGCCGACCGGCCTGCCACTCCCGGATCGCCGTCTCGACGAGTCCGCGGGCCAGACCGGCCAGCAGAGTCGCGTCCTGGGGCCTGCGGCAGACGTCGGCGGCGCGAAGCTCGACAGTCGGATAGTGCGCCGACAGCCGGGCGTCGAAGTAGATCATCCCCTCGTCCAGGACCGTCCCGGACTCGATCAACCGGCGGACCAGGGCGTGGTAGTTCTGGGCCGTTCCGAAGATCGGCGTCGGCCCGGCCGATGGCCAGCGGCTCCAGGATTGGGACCGGAAGCTGGCATAGCTGGTGTCCGCCCCCTGCCAGAACGGTGAGTTCGCGCTCAGCGCCAGCAGCGTCGGCAGCCAGACCCGAACCCGGTCAAGCGCTGCCACGCCCTGCTCGTCATCCTCGACACCAACGTGAACATGGAAGCCGCAGGTGAGCTGCTCGGACGCGGTGATCGCAAAGCGCTCGACGATCTTCTGGTATCGAGCGTGCGGGGCGGTTCGCGGCGCCACGACCAACGGCGAGGTGCCCAGCGCGGCGATCCGGGCGCCGATCTCGGCGGCAGCTCGGTTCCCGTGCCGCCGCAGCTCGACGATCTCGGTATGCACGTCACTCAGGTCGGTGCGCGGGCGGGTACCGGTCTCGATCTGTTCCTGCTGCAACTCACCGGACAGCAGGTCGCGTGAGTCGGTTCGTAGGACCGTCTCGGCAGAGGACCGTACCTCTCCGCTCTGGGCATCGACGAGGAGCAGTTCCTCCTCGACCCCCATGGTGCGCATCATCAGCAGTCTGGTCGCGATCGTTGATGCCCGTCCAGCCGCTCCCCCATCACAACAGATGGGTTATGAATCCCTGCTCCAGCTGCGCGGCGACGACTTCGACCGGTGTCTCCCACGCGCGGGGCGGAGGCTGGGGGTACCCGTCGTTTCGCGGCTCTGCCTCGCTGGTGACCAGATGAGTGAACGGCGCCTCTGGCATGCCTTCAGGCTACGCAGGGCCCAGCTCAGACCAGGGAGAGCTGTTCGGGCGCTGCCGCTCGCCGGCCATGGCTCGTCCAGGCTTGGCCCGGTCGGGCGTCGTTCAGCCCAGCGGCGGGCACCCGGGTCCTGTCCGAGGGCAGGGCACCGTCGGGAAAGCCAGACTCCGCATCGCCGGGCGGACCGGGCGAGCTATGCGTGCGCTCGGCGTCTCCGCCTCGGCGTCGGAGTCCATGCCGTTCCAGGAGCGGGTCGACTCGGCTGGCCAGGTCGCGGCGGTAGGCGGCACCCACGTAGGAACCGCGACCGAAGATCTGCTCGTAGGGGGCCACGAGCGCTGGCCGCTCCCGCCGTAACCACGTGAAGAACCATTCGCGGGCTCCGGGGCGCAGGTGCAGGGACACGACGGTGCATCCGGTTGCACCGGCCGCGGCGATCTGCCCGAGCAGCCGATCGAGATGCTCCACGGTATCGGTG
>JALZDV010000260.1 GCA_030862345.1 Actinomycetota bacterium
CAGCAGGGCGACCACAACGGGGCTGACCAGCACTCGGCCGTACGCGGTGGCCGTCCGTACGGTGACTTCCTTGGCGGTCACGTCGACCATCCGCGCGGCACCGCGCTCGTCCACATGCGTCAGCCGCGGGTCCTGCGTCATGCCTGAGCATCCCCTTCCAGAAGCCAGACCTCGACGGTGTCCCCGGCTGCGATCTCCGTAGTCTCCTCCGGAATGACGACCAGGCAGTTGGCCCGCGCGAGGTGGGCCAGCAGATGCGAGCCCGGCCCACCGACCTGGCTGACCTCGCCGTTGGCGAAGAACCCGCGCAGAAACTGTCGCTTTCCAGCCGGCGACACCACGTCAGCGACGAGTCTTGCCCGGATCCGGGGTCGGTCGGGGGTCGGCAGCCCCAGCGCAGTTCGCAGCACGGGTCGCAGGAAAACCTCGAACGACACGAACGCGCTCACCGGGTTCCCCGGCAGCAACACCGCCGGGACCTTTCCGACTCGGCCCCAGCCCTGCGGCCCGCCCGGCTGCATGGCCACCTTGCCGAACGCGACCGTCCCCAGGTCGGCGAAGGCGTCCTTGACCACCTCGTACGCACCGGCGCTCACCCCACCGGAGGTGATCAGCAGGTCCGCACGCTCGGTTTCCGCCTCGACCGTGGCGAGGAACTGTTCGACGTCGTCGGGTACGAAGTGCACCGCCTTGGCGCTGGCTCCGGCCTCTTCGATGGCGGCGCAGAGGAGCACGCTGTTGGATTCATAGATCTGGCCGGGCAGCAGTGCCGTCCCCGGCGCGACCAACTCGCTACCCGTCGAGAGCACGACGATCCTCGGCCTGCGATACACCGGGAGCCCGGCATGCCCCATCGCGGCAGCCAGACCCAGCTGGGCCGGGTACAGGACCGTTCCCGCGCGCAGGGCCGGCTCACCGGCGGCGATGTCCTCCCCGGTGGAGCGGATATGCGCTCCAAGCTTCGGCACGGTCGTGATCGTGACCCGATCCGTGCGGGCATCGGTGTGCTCCACGGGGACGATCGCGTCCGCACCCGGCGGCAGCAGCGCTCCGGTCATGATCCGCTGTGCGGTGCCGGGCTCCAGCGGCGACACCGACGTCCGCCCGGCCGGGATGTCGTCTGCGACTACAAGGGTGGTCGGGACCACGGAAACGTCTACGGTCCGGACCGCGTACCCGTCCATGGCGGAGTTGTGAAAAGGCGGCAGTGCGGTCACCGACGCGACATCCTCGGCCAGCACGAGGCCACGCGCCTCGGACAGCGGGACGGTCGCCGTCGGCATCAGCGGGAAGATCTCGCCGACGGCGGCTCGATGGTCTTCGACGGTGCGCACGCCCCGATCCTGTCACCAGCACATGGCCGCTTGCGCCGCGACGGCTAGCTGGACAAGGGCGGGATCTCCGGCGGAGACGAGGCGGGGTTCTCGGCCAACCGGCGAAACAGCTCGGCGATTCCGGCATCCAGCTGCGGATCTCGTCCAGCCGCATGGTCGGCCGGGGTGATGACGACCTCGATGTCGGGATCCACCCCATGGTTCTCCAGCGCGAACCCCGGACCCCTGATCCAGGTGGCATACCGCGGCTGGGTCACTGACGTGCCGTCCACCAGGGTGAACCGACCGTCGATGCCGACCACCCCTCCCCAGGTACGTACGCCCATCACCGGCCCGACATCGAGCAGCTTCGCCATCGCCGACACGATGTCCCCGTCGGAGCCGGACCACTGGTTGGCCAGGAAGACGACGGGTCCGCGCGGCGCCTGCTCGGGATACGTCTCCGGGGAACGGTGCCGACCGAGTTGGTAGGCCTGCACCCGCCGGCCGAGCCGCTCGATGACCAGTTGGCTGGTGTGCCCGCCGCGGTTGTAGCGAACGTCGACGAGAAGTCCCTCTCGCCGCGTGGCTCGTTCCAGGTCTCGGTGCAGCTGAGCCCAACCGGCGGCCATCATGTCCGGGATGTGCAGGTAGCCGAGCCGCCCCTCCCCGTGTTCGTCCACATAGGAGCGTCTACTGGCGACCCAGTCCTGGTAGCGCAGTGGCTCCTCGTCGCCGAGCGGCACGACCGCGACCCGGCGCGTCGGCCCGCCCTCGGCCGGACGGATAGTCAGCTCCACAATTCGATCCGCAGTGCCGGCCAGCAGGGCGGCCGGACCGAGGTCCATCGGTACGTCACGACCGGCCACCGCGACAAGGGCATCTCCGGGTCCGACCGCCACGCCAGCGGCCCGCAAGGGCGAGCGGGCCCGCGGATCCGAGGACTCGCCGGGCAGGATCCGCTCGATCCGCCAGGTGCCGTCGGAGTCGCGGCGCAGGTCCGCACCGAGCAGACCGATTTGCCGGTCCGCATCACCCGGATCCTCCGGCGGGATCACGTACGCGTGGGAGGTGCCGAGTTCGCCGTTCACCTCCCACATGAGGTCGACCAAGTCGTCGTAGCTAGCCAACCTCGAGACCAGCGGCCGGTATCGGGCCACGACGCCGTCCCAGTCGATCCCGCCCATGTCCGGGCGCCAGAAGTGGTCGCGCATCAGCCGGGCCGCCTCGTCGTACATCTGCTGCCACTCGGTGGGTCGATGGATCTGGTGCCGGACCCGATCCAGGTCGACGGTGACCCGGTCGGGGTCCTCGTCCTTGACCTCACGGTCGGCCGGCAGGACGAGCAGCGAGTCCTCGTCTCGGACCACGACCCGGGTGCCGTCGCCGCTGGGTTCGAAGGAGTCGACCTCGGGACAGAGGACGACCACGGTTCGCTTGGCGAAGTCGAACCGTTCCAGCGCGGGTCGCGGGGTGGGGTCGGTGAGTTTGGCCCGCTCGGTCCCGAGAACGCCCGCCGGTGTGTGCCGCAGCCACAGCACGGCCTCGCTCGCGACACGCAGCCGTTCATAGCGGCCGGCCACGACCGGGAAGGCAGCGATTCTCTCCTCCAGGCCGTCGGCATCGACCCGGGTCCTGCGCGGCGGCTGCGACCCGGTCTTGGGTGCTGCCTCAGGCGAGTCCTTGGGAGGGAAGCCCCAGCCGGCCACGCTGGGGCCGAACGGCACCGGATCATCGGCGGCCAACGGCATCAGGTACGGCCTGGTCCCCGCCGGGAAGGTCATCTCGAAGGCATGGACGTCGTAGACCGGGTCGAAGGTGCGGGTCGAGAGGAACGCCAGGAAGCGCCCGTCGCTGGTGAACGCTGGGCAGAAATCACGGAACCGTCCACTGGTCGCGCGTACGAGATCCCCGGTCGGGAGGCCGCCGTCCAGCCTGGCCAGGACGAGGGCTGCGGACCGCTCACCTCGCGGCTGGCTCCAGGCCAGCCACTGACCGTCCGGGGAGAAGGTCAGTCCTTCCGGCTCACCGTCTGCGGCGTGGGCAATCTCGTGGACTGCGCCGTCGGCGACCTCGACCATCCGGATTCGGCCGTCGTGACTGATGACGGCTACGGCGTCGCCGGACGGCTGCGCGGCGAGATGCAGGACCCGGCCGAGGGTGCCGCCGGCGATCCGGCGCGGGGTCTCGATCGCATCGAGAGCGGCGATCTCGAGCGCGTCCTCCCCGTCCAAGTCGGTGGCCCAGATCGCCTTTCCGGTACGCCCGAGCAGCGCCGGCTCACGGATCCGCCCACCGGATCCCCCTGACAGTGCCCGAGCCGGGCCCTCGCGATGGGTGAGCCGATAGGCGCAACCACGGACCTCGATGACGCTGGCCGCGGCGTCGAACTCCGGAACGACCGCACCGAGGCCCTGCGCCGCAGCGATCGGAAAGGGCTCGCCGACCGCGGACGCCGTACCGAGTTCGATGTCCAGCCGGCGGGGGCACTCGCGGGCGTCCACGTCGCCCTCGAGCGAGTCGAGGACATAGACGTCGCCTCTCGCGTGATAGACGACCCGGTGCCCGTCGGTGCTCGGGTTGCGTACGTATCCGTCGGCGTCCTCGTGCTCGGTGTGCGGACGCAGGTCGGCGCCTTCCCGGTCGACGGAGTAGAGATTTCCGACGCCGTCGTGATCGCTGACGAAGGCGATCCGTCCATGGACCCACATCGGCCACGCCAGACCCGCGGTCAGTTCCGGCAACAGCCGGCGCCACGTCCCGCTGCCGTCGGGATCCAGCCACAACTGGGGTGCGGTGCCGCCGCGGTAGCGCTTCCACTGCGCGGGTTCGCGGGCCCAGGCGCTGCACAGCACGAGCGCTCCCTCCGGGCCCCAGGCCAGCGCCGATGCCGGACCGTACGGCAGCCGCTCGACCTCCCCGTCGAGGGAGACGGCCCGCAACCAGTGATCGCGCAGGGTGTGCTCGCCGGCCGGTGAGGCGGTCAGCACCCGACCGTCCGGGGTCCAGCCGACGACCTTCGTGTGCGGGTTGCCCCAGTACGTCAGTCGGCGGACCGGACCACCGTCGACCCGCGTTGCGGTGACTTCGGGATGGCCGTACCGGCGGGATGTCCACGCGACGAGCGCTCCCTCCGGGGACAACCGCGGGTTGCCGGGCGATGCATCCTCCTCGGCCAGGCACCAGGCCCGCCCACCTTGCGCCGGAGCCAGCCAGACGGCGTCAGCAGCGACAAAGGTGAGGAATTCGCCGGATAGGTGCGGGAACCGGAGGTAGGGGCGATCAGTCACAGATACGACGCTAGTTGGCGGGGCTAGTTGGCGGGCAGGTTCGTTTCCACTGGGGCGCTGCAGTCAAGGCGGGACTGGTTAGGGTGCCGGAGTGACCGTGGCTAGGCAGGTGGTGGTCTTCGCCGGCGCCCTACTCATGCTCTCCGGCTGCACGTCCGTGGTGGCCGGCCAGGCCAGCCCGGCTGCCGTCGAGGAGAGCGTGACCGTGCCGCCGACGGCCGACCCCATCCCGGCGCCGGAGGTGGGCCCAGGCACCATCGTCGAGGCCCACCGGATCGCCGGGGCCACGGTGCAGCCGCAGTTCGTCTTTCCGGATCTCGACGACTCCTGTCTGCCCACGCAGCCGGTGATCCAGGCGGAGGACCTGGAGTTCACGATCTTCGCAGAGGGCACCGCGTCCGCGACGTATGCCCGGTACGGGTTCGTCGCCGGATTCTCCAGTTGTCGGCACGCGACCGACGGCCCCCGAAGCGCCATCGCGTTCGTCGCCGAGATGTCCGACGACAGCTCGGCTTTCGTGGCCGCCGAGGAACTGGCGACCAACTTCGTCGAGGTGAGTGGTGCGGAGCGCTTCGAGTTCCCCGGATTCGAGAGTCTGCCGGCCGTTATGAGCACCGATGTGGTCGACGGCGAGGACAAGGTCACCGTCGAAGTGTTGCAACCGGTGGGGCGGATGCTGGCGTATCACTACTACACGGCGACCAGCCCGGAACGCGCCCAGGAGGATCTGGCGGAGTTGCTCGAAGAGCAGCGGCAACTCCTCGGAGACTTCGAACCGACGCCGCAGGACGAGATCGCCGACCTGGATCCCGACCCGTACGACCTCGCTCGCCGTACCGCTGTACATCCCGGCGACTCCGACCTGTTCACGGGCAGTTTCGATCTCGCGGGATACCTTCATTTGGCGATCGATCCGCAACTGGAGGCCGAGTTGCTCCCGGCCAACAGGTTTGCCGGCATGTACAACCGCAGCGGATTCGATGAGACAACCGGGGCGAGCTACCAGTTCCAGACCTATGAGCTCGGCTCACTTGCCGAGGCCGACGCGGTCTTCGCCGAATTCACTCGGATCGAGCAGGAGGAGTTCAGCGACCGGGTGGTCTTCAACGTGCCCGAGGATGTGACCATCCCGTGCTTCTACATCCCGGCTACAGAGGCCGGCGGAAAGATCTACCAGCGCTGTTACAGCCGCGAGGGCCGCTTTCTGGGGCTGACCGACGTCTTTCTCGTCACCGACCCAGCCGACATCACAGCCATCCGGGGCTACGTCCAGGAGCAGATCAGGTTGATGCAAGCCCCTTGATTTCCCGGACGTACCGCCGCACCGGCCCCGGCTTTGCCGCAGTCGGGCACTGCCGGTATCGTTGTCGGTTGGCGCACGAGCCACCAAAGCGGGTGCAGCCGCGTCAGACACCAAGTGTCATCCGCCGATGTCTACGGGCATGTGCAGCGCGGACAGCAGGAACTACAGACGAGAAGGCAGGACCGTGCGCACGTATAGCCCCCGCCCCGGCGAGGTCGATCGCCAGTGGCATCTCATCGATGCCACCGATGTGGTGCTCGGCCGACTCGCCAGTCAGGTTGCTGTGCTGCTGCGTGGCAAGCACAAGCCCGAGTTCGCGCCGCATGTGGACACCGGTGATTTCGTCGTCGTCGTCAATGCCAGCAAGGTCGCGCTGACCGGCAACAAGCTGACGGACAAGATCGTCTATCGGCACTCCGGTTACCCGGGCGGCTTGAAGCAGCGTCCGGTCGGCGAGCTGCTGGCTTCCCGCCCGGAACGGGTCATCGAGACCGCCGTCAAGGGGATGCTCCCGCACACCACTCTCGGTCGAAAGATGCTCACCAAGCTCAAGGTGTACGGCGGGCCGAACCACCCGCACGCCGCCCAACGCCCCGAAACCTTCGAGATCAAGCAGGTTGCCCAGTGACCGCCACCGTACTTCCCGACAAGCCGGTCCAGACCGTGGGCCGTCGCAAGCAGGCCATCGTGCGGGTTCGGCTGGTTCCCGGCACCGGGCAGTTCAAGTTGAACGGCCGCAGCCTGAGCGAGTACTTCCCGAACAAGCTGCACCAGCAACTGATTCGCGAGCCGCTGGTCGTCCTCGACCGGGTCGAGAGCTACGACATCGTCGCTCTGCTGCACGGCGGCGGAGTGACCGGGCAGGCCGGCGCCCTGCGGCTGGCTATTGCCCGCGCTCTGGTCGCGTTGGACGAGGACGACCGCGCGGTGCTCCGCAAGGCCGGATTCATGACCCGTGACCCACGGGCAAAGGAGCGCAAGAAGTACGGACTGAAGAAGGCCCGCAAGGCGCCTCAGTACTCCAAGCGCTGACCCAGGGGTCCGGCACGAACCAATGGGTCGGCTGTTCGGAACAGACGGCATTCGTGGGCTCGCGAACGCCGACTTGACCCCCGAGCTGGCTCTTGCGGTCGCGTCGGCTGCCGCCGAGGTGCTGGCGCTGCGCGATTACTCGGGCCGCCCGGTAGCCCTCGTCGGCCGCGACTCCCGGGCAAGCGGGGAGATGCTCGAGGCCGCTGTCGTGGCCGGGCTGACAAGTGCCGGGGCAGACGTCGTCCGCTGCGGCATCATCCCTACGCCCGGG
Organism: Actinomycetota bacterium; assembly: GCA_030862345.1. Taxonomy (GTDB): domain Bacteria; phylum Actinomycetota; class Actinomycetes; order Mycobacteriales; family Geodermatophilaceae; genus JACCQS01. Next base: position 7,210 of record JALZDV010000260.1, read on the forward strand.
CTCGCCTTCCTCACGGCCGACTCCGGTGCCGATCTCAGCGTGATGCTCTCGGCCAGTCACAACCCAATGCCCGACAACGGAATCAAGATCTTCGCCCGCGGTGGCCACAAGCTCCCCGACGACGTGGAAATGGCCATCGAGGTGCTCACGCGCGATCCATCGGAGGCTCCGGTACGCCCGACCGGCCCCGGTGTCGGCCGGGTGCTTGACGATGTTCTGGGCTCGGCCCGCTATCGCGAGCATCTGCTCGCCGCGTTGCCCACGCGTCTCGACGGGTTGACCCTGGTGGTCGACTGCGCCAACGGAGCGGCCTCGCATCACGCGCCCAGGGTTTACTCCGAAGCGGGGGCGATCGTGCATGCCATCGGAGACGCCCCCGATGGCCTCAACATCAACGACGGCTGCGGTTCCACCCACCTCGGTCCCCTCCAGGCCGCGGTTGTCGAGCACGCGGCCGACCTCGGGATCGCGCACGACGGGGATGCCGATCGCTGCCTCGCGGTGTCGGCTGACGGTCAGATCGTCGACGGTGACGCCATTCTCGCTGTCTGTGCCCTCGGTCTGCACGAGGCCGGCAAACTTGCGCAGGACACGGTCGTGGCCACGGTGATGAGTAACCTGGGGTTCCGGCAGACGATGGCCGCTGCCGGCATCTCGGTACTGACGACGGCAGTCGGTGACCGGTATGTCCTGGATGAGCTGCGCAGTCGCGGACTGTCCCTCGGCGGCGAGCAGAGCGGACACGTAATCTTTCCGGAGCTGGCGAGCACGGGTGACGGGCTGTTGACCGCGCTGATGCTTGCCGGCCGGATGGCCGAAACCGGCAAGAGCCTGGCGGAGTTGGCATCAGTCGTGACCCGGCTACCCCAGGTCCTGCTCAACGTCGCCGTGGCCGACCGACTGGCGGTCGTCGAGTCCGAGGCCGTGGCGCGGGCGGTCAATTCAGCCGAGGCCGAACTCGGCGAGTCCGGCCGGGTACTGTTGCGCGCCTCCGGGACCGAGAACCTTGTCCGGGTGATGGTCGAGGCGCCGACCCAGGAGCGGGCCGATGCTGTGGCAAAACGTCTTGCCGAGGTCGTAGCAGCCAGCTGACCGCCGGGCTGACATGCGGCAGGACTGCGGTTGATCATCGGAAACCGAGGGCTTGTTTCGCCTGATGCGGAGAAACCCCCGGGCCTTTCCGATGATCAACAACGGCAGAGACGCTAGAGGGTGGCGTTGGCAACCGGAACGGCGAAGATCTCGCACCAAATCAGAACCGTGACCGCCTCCCCGCCCGGGGCCGGGATCGCTCCAGCCGGAATGTCGTAGTTCTGATCACCAGCGGTGCCCTTGAGGTCACCGAGACGGGTCCCGCCGTCCGGGACGGCGATGTCCGCGCCGGAGATCACGTACACGTCGTAGTCCGGTCCTGGCTCGACCGAGAACTGCTCGAACCGGACGAGCAACGATCCGTCCTCTAGTTGGATCAACCTGACCGTACCGGCGGCGTCGTGGTCGATGCCCGTGAACTGCCCAGTGCCCACCTCGATCGGTCCCGTTGGCTGCGGCGCAGGCGAGTCGGAACTCGGCGACGGGCCCGCCGATGGTGCTGCGGTCCTACCGGTGCCCGCGTCCGGGGCCGCACTGGGTGCCGGTGGCGCGGCCGCTGTCAACCCCGCCGGGGCGGTCTCGTTCACCGTGGACGGCAGGTAGGAGGGGAGTACGGCGAGGGTGACCGCGACCAGCAACGGGACCAGACCGGTCAGCTGCCCGGCCCAGCCGCGCCTGGTCAACCGGGCAACGCCGAGAAGCAGTAGCACGCTCAGCAGTCCGGCCCCGATCCCGAACGCCACTGCCCGCCAGCTTCCGGCGCCAGAGATCACCGCACCGGTATGGGTGAGCGCCCAGAACCCGACGAACGCACCGAGAAGCAGATACGGCAACCAACCCCAGCGCGGCCAGGACACCCGACGCTTGACTGCCGCGGTCTCACGATCTGCGGCATCCGAGGACCCCGCCGGCTCGAGCACCAACGGCGCCTCGGGGGAAGGGCCCTGACGCTCGGTATGCGAAGAGTGACTGCTCACCGCACGAGCCTGACACGGCGCGGAGCTCAGAGCTATGACGTCTTGGTGACTACCCTGGACCGCATGTGCGGGATCATCGGATACGTCGGGGCGAACTCCGCCGAGGACGTAGTTCTCGAGGGACTGCGCCGGATGGAGTACCGCGGATACGACTCCGCCGGGATCGCGGTCGTCGGGCCCGACGGCCTGGCCATCGCCAAGAAGGCTGGAAAGCTCGCGAACCTCGAGAAGGTCCTGGCCGATCAACCCCTCCCAGCTGCGACGACGGGGATGGGCCATACCCGCTGGGCCACGCACGGCCCGCCGGTCGACCGCAATGCCCACCCGCATGTCTCGGCGGATCGAAAAGTCGCCGTTGTGCACAACGGCATAATCGAGAACTTCGCCGGGCTGCGCAGCGAACTCGAACGGGGCGGCTTGGAGTTGTCCTCCGATACCGACACCGAGGTCGTCGCACACCTCCTGGCTGCTGCCTACGACGAGACCGGCCCGCAGAGCGACCGGTTCGCGGCCGCGATGCGCGCGGTCTGCCTGCGGCTTGAGGGCGCCTTCACCCTCGTGGCCGTGCACAGCGACCACCCCGGGCAGGTCGTCGGTGCCAGGCGCAACAGCCCGCTGGTTGCTGGGATCGGCAACGGAGAGTACTTCCTCGGCAGCGATGTCTCGGCCTTCATCGCCCACACCAGAGACGCCCTCGAGCTAGGAC